>NZ_CALPTI020000013.1:0-86882 GCF_943326455.1 Limnohabitans sp. Rim8 | reverse complement strand
TCTCCCCGAATCACCGAAAGCCTTCCATGAGCCTCAAATGCGGCATCGTGGGTCTGCCCAATGTGGGCAAATCCACCCTTTTCAACGCCCTCACCAAAGCTGGCATTGCCGCTGAGAACTACCCCTTTTGTACCATCGAGCCCAACACAGGTGTCGTTGAGGTGCCCGATCCGCGTCTTCAGCAGTTGTCCGCCATCGTCGAGCCCGAGCGCATCGTGCCTGCCATCGTCGAGTTTGTGGACATTGCTGGTTTGGTGGCCGGTGCCAGCACCGGCGAAGGCCTGGGCAACAAGTTTTTGGCCCATATTCGTGAGACCGACGCCATCGTCAATGTGGTGCGTTGCTTCGAAGACGACAACGTGATCCACGTCGCCAACAAGGTCGACCCGATCGCCGACATCGAGGTCATTCAGACCGAGTTGTGCCTGGCCGACTTGGCCGCAGTTGAAAAAGCCATCCACCGCGTGAGCAAAATCGCCCGCTCTGGCGACAAAGAAGCCGTCAAGCAAATGGCGATCTTGGAAAAGTGCCAAGCCGCGCTGAATGACACCCAGCCGGTGCGCACCATTGATTTCAGCAAAGAAGAGCGCGCCGAACTCAAGCAGTTCTTTTTCATCACGGCCAAGCCCGCCATGTTCGTGGCCAACGTGTCCGAAGACGGTTTTGAGAACAACCCCTTCCTAGACCGCCTCAAGGCCTTTGCCGCCAAACAAAACGCACCCGTAGTGGCCATTTGCGCCAAGATCGAAGCCGAGTTGTCCGAGATGGACGACGCGGACCGCCTGGAGTTCTTGAAGGAAATTGGCCAGGACGAGCCGGGCCTGAACCGCTTGATCCGATCGGCTTACGGTTTGCTGGGTCTGCAAACTTATTTCACCGCTGGCGTGAAAGAAGTGCGTGCCTGGACCATCCGCGTGGGCGATACCGGCCCACAAGCCGCAGGCGTGATCCACACCGATTTCGAAAAGGGCTATATCCGCGCCCAGACCATCGCGTTTGACGACTACATCACCTTCAAGGGCGAGCAAGGCGCCAAAGACGCAGGCAAGATGCGCGCCGAAGGCAAGGATTACGTCGTGAAAGACGGTGACGTGATGAATTTCTTGTTCAGCTCTTGAGTCTGGACTGGTCACCATCAAAAAACCGCTCCTCGGAGCGGTTTTTTGATGGTGAAGACCAATGGGTTGACTTCACAACCCCGCCAGCGGGGTGGTTCCGCCGATGTTGCTCAGCAGCCGCTCGCGCCCCTTGAGCACATGCCGCTCAGCGGTGGATTTGGCTTTGGCCTTAGAGCCCTTGACGATGGCTTCGTACAAGGTGCGGTGCTCGGCGTTGGACTGGCGCATATTGCCCGGTGCGTTGAAGTACTCGCGCCTGAACAGGTGCATCTCCTTGATGATGTCGTCGTACGCAGCTTGGGCCCGCTGGTTGTTGGCCAAGAGCAGCACCAGCGCATGGAACTTCAGGTTCAACTCGTAATAGAGGTTGGCGTTTTCGGTCTCGCAAGCCACATCCATGGCCTGCAGCAGTTGTTCAAACTGCGCTTTGTGGCTTTCTGCCACATGGTCGGTGGCGCGCTCTGCGGCAAAGCCAAACACCAAGGCCCGCAGGTCGTACAGCTCCAGCATTTCGCGCACCGACATCTGGCGCACAAACACGCCGCGGTTGAGCACGGCCGTCACCAAGCCCAAACCGGTGAGCATGCGGATCGCTTCGCGCACAGGGCCTCGGCTGGTGCCCATGCGCAGGGCCAGGGCCGCTTCGTTCAGCCGCTCACCGGGCTTGAGCTCGCCGCTGTAAATGAGTTGTTTGAGCTGGTCAGCCACAAAAACGGGCAAACCCTGCTCGGGCTTATCGGGGGCTGCGTTCATGGACAAAGCTTGGGCTGGTCAGGGGTGAGGATTGTTGAAAAAAAAGCAAACCCATGCTTCATCCTAACTGAAGATGGCCAAAATCAGGTCATTGACGTCGCGAATGTGTCAACAATTTGACCAAAGTGTTGACACTTCAGGGTCCGGCGTTCACACTTTGTGACCATCAGCAAGTGCATGCACTTGGCCCCTGTGAGTCTTTCGTTTGGAACTTCCCATGCCGCATCAACCCGCTTCCGCTGCGCTGTCGCGCTTTCGAGTGATCGACTTGACCCAAGTGCGCGCTGGCCCCACAGCCTGCCGCCAATTGGCCGACTGGGGCGCCGATGTGGTGCAGGTGCAAATGCCCGAACACATGCGCGGCGACGACACGTTGGGCGGGCAAGAGGGCTCGGATTACCAGTACACCCACCGCAACAAGCGCTCCATCACCCTCAACCTCAAAGAACCCGAAGGCATTGCCCTGCTCAAGCAGTTGATTGCCAAGGCCGATGTGGTGGTGGAAAACTTCCGTCCGGATGTGAAGTTCCGCTTGGGCATCGATTACGAGAACCTAAAGAAAGACAACCCAGGGCTGGTTTACGCCAGCATTTCGGGTTTTGGCCAGACAGGGCCCTTGGCCGCGCGGCCGGGTTTTGACCAGATCGCCCAGGGCATGGGTGGATTGATGTCGGTCACGGGCATGGCCGAGCAGGGGCCTATGCGCGTGGGCATCCCCATTGCCGACTTGTGCGCCGGCATTTTTGCGGCGCAAGGCATTTTGGTGGCCTTGTTGGAGCGTGAAAAGTCTGGCCAAGGCCAATGGCTGCACACCTCGCTGCTCGAATCCATGGTTTACATGATGGACTTCCAGACCTCGCGCTGGCTGATTGACGAAGAAGTGGCCACGCAGGCGGGCAACTTTCACCCCACCAGCATCCCCACCGGGGTTTACAAGGCGCGCGATGGCTACATGAACATCGCGGTGTTTGGCTCCAAAATCTGGGAGCGTTTTTGTAACATTTTGGAAGCACCGCAATGGGTCACCGACCCGCGTTACCACGACAAACCCAGCCGCTCGGTCAACCGCGATGCGCTGAACGCCGAGATCAACGAGCGCCTGTCGCACCGCGACCGGGCCTATTGGATTGAGCGCCTGAACGACGGCGGGGTGGCCTGTGGCCTGATCAACAGCATGGACGAAGTGTTCAACGAACCGCAAGTGCAGCACCTGAAGATGGTGAAAGACGTGGTGTCGGTGCACCAAGGTCCCCAGCGCTTGGTGGGGCAACCGGTGCAACTGGAGCGCACGCCCAGCACCATTGCCCGCGCCGCACCGCGTCGTGGCGAGCACAGCGAAGAAATTTTGGGAGAGTTGGGGCTCGATGCGCCTGCGCTCCAGCAACTCAAATCCAAAGGAGTGTTTTGAATGTCCGATATCGTCTACACCTCGCCCACCGAGCGGGTCAATACCTGGCTCGACGGCAGCACGCTGTTTATCCAGTTCAACAACGTGGCGCGGCACAACGCGCTGTCGGTCGACATGTGGGAAGCCGTGCCGGTGCTCTTGAACCAGGCCGAACACGATCCGCGTGTGCGCTTGGTGGTGTTCACCGGGGCGGGTGAAAAAGCCTTTGTTTCGGGCGCCGACATTTCGCAGTTTGAAGACATGCGTGCGGCGCGTGAGGCGGTGACACGCTACGAGCACATGGCAGAGACCGCGCTCATGGGCATTTTCAACTTTCCCAAACCCACCCTGGCTTGCATACGTGGCTTTTGCATCGGTGGCGGCATCAATGTGGCGATCAGTTGTGACATGCGCATCGCCGCCAGCGACGCGGTGTTCTCTGTACCAGCGGCCCGCTTGGGCTTGGGCTACCGTTATTCGGCCATGAAAAACTTGGTGGACCTGATCGGCCCTGGTGCGGCCAAGGATCTGTTCTTTACGGCCCGCAAAATCAACGCGCAAGAGGCGCAAAGCCTGGGCTTGGTCACGCGGGTTTGTGCTCCTGAGGCCTTGCCCGAATTGCTGGCCGAATACACCTCTGCACTGGCGGCCAACGCACCCCTGACCATTCAGGCGGCCAAGGCCATCACCCGCGAAATCCTCAAGCCCTCGCCCGAAATGGATCTGGACTTGTGCACCCAACTCATACGAGGTTGCTTTGACAGCGCCGACTACGCCGAAGGCCGCAAGGCCTTCATGGAAAAACGCAAACCCGTCTTCAAAGGCGAATGAGGTCCCCATGAAATCGTATTGGATGAACATCAGCGAAGGCCAAGGCAGCATGGTGCTGCGCGAGGTGGACATGCCTGTGCCCGGCCCAGGCCAAGTGCTGGTCAAGCTGCACGCGGCTGCTCTGAACCGGGGCGAATTGATCATTGGTCACGGCTTGCATGGCAAAGGCGGCAGCAAGCCCGCAGGCATGGAAGGGGCTGGGCAGATCGTTCAACTGGGCACCGAGACCGGTGCCTGGCAGTTGGGCGATCGCGTCATGGGCCGTTGCCCGGGCGCTTTTTCTGAGTACGCCTTGATGGATGTGCGCGAGATCATGCGCGTGCCGGACAACTTGTCGTTGGAGCAAGCCGCCTCCATCCCACTCACATTTTTGGTGACCTATGACCTTTTGGTCTTGCAAGGCCACTTGAAAGCCGATCAATGGCTGCTGATCAATGGCGTGTCTTCGGGCGTGGGCGTGGCCAGTTTGCAAATGGCCAAGGTGTTGGGTGCCCAAGTCATCGGCACTTCGGGTTCACAGGCCAAACTGGACCAATTGAAGCCGCTGGGGCTGGATGTGGGCCTGTGCACCCGCACGGCCGATTTCCACCCGGCCGTGCTGCAAGCCACCGACCAAAAAGGGGCCAACTTGGTGGTGAACACCGTGGGTGGCAGCGTCTTTGCCGAGAGCATGCGCTGCATGGCTTTTCAGGGGCGTTTGGGTTTTGTGGGCTATGTCGACAACACGCTCAATGCCACCATCGACTTGGAAGCCCTGCACGCCAAACGCCTGTGTTTGTATGGCGTGTCGAACAAAAACCGCACGCCGGCCCAACGCGCCGACGGCATCGCGCAATTCGTGGCGCAAATTTTGCCGGCGTTTGCCGATGGGCGCATCCAACCCCTGTTGGACCAGGTGTTTGACTTTGACCAACTGGACCAAGCCAAAACCCACATGGAGAGCAACCAACACACTGGCAAGATTGTGCTGCGCATTGCCAGCGCTGTTTGAGCCGATTTCACATCGCCCGAGACTTTTTAAAACGAAGGAGACACCACCATGAACAAAAGAAACCTGATTTCCGCTTTGGTCCTTTCTTGCTTCGGCCTGGGTGTGCAAGCCCAAGGCGCAGCCTATCCCAACAAACCCATTCGTCTGGTGGTCGGTTTTGCACCCGGCGGTGCAGCCGACTATGTGGCCCGCGCCATCAGCGACGCGATGGGCAAAGCCATTGGGCAGAGCATCATTGTGGAAAACCGTGCGGGTGCCGGCTCCAGCATTGCGGCCGAAAACGTGGCCAAGGCCGCGCCCGATGGCTACAGCATTTTGCTGGCCAGCCCCAGCAGCATCTCGGTCAATCCCGCCCTCAACCCCAAGCTGAATTACACGCCCAAAGACTTGGTGCCCATCACCAAGGTCACCACATCGCCTTTGGTGATTGCGGTCAACCCGAACATTGGCGTCAACTCGGTGCAAGACCTGATCGCGCGTGCCAAGCAGGCACCGGGAAAGATCAACTACGCCACCTCGGGCAACGGTTCTGCGCCCCATTTGGGCGCAGCTTTGTTCACCCAATTGACCGGTGTGGACATGGTGCACATTCCGTTTCGCGGTGGCGCGCCCGCCATCCAGTCGGTGATCGCGGGCGACACCCAAGTGACCTTCGGCACCCCACCTTCGGTCTTGCCCATGATCCAAGCGGGTCGCTTGAAAGGCCTGGCCGTCAGCACGCGCAACAGCTCGGCCTTGGTCCCCGGTTTGCCGGGCATGCAAGAGGCCCGGCTGCCCGAGTACGCGATCGAGTTTTGGTACGGTTTGTTTGTGCCCGTGGGCACACCGCCAGCGGTCATGAAACGCATCTTTGATGCCGCGCAATCGGCCATGGCCCAGCCCTCTGTGAAAGCCGCATTGGCCCGCGAAGGGACTGATGTGTCGGTTTCCACCACGCCCGATCAATTCGCGGCGTTTTTGACCGAAGATGCGAAGTTCTGGGTCAATTTGGTCAAGAGTGCTGACGTGAAACTCGACTGAGTCTCAAGGAGTTGTCATGGTTGAAAATGGATTTTTGAAAATCGAATCGATGCAATCGCGCTGCACCCCTGCAGAGTGGCAAGCTCGGGTGGATTTGGCCGCTTGCTACCGCTTGGTGGCCCTCTACGGCATGTCGGACATGATGGCCAACCACATCTCGGCGCGTGTGCCCGGCGAAGACGGTGCCTTTCTCATCAACGCCTACGGCATGATGTACGAAGAGATCACCGCCTCCAGCCTCATCAAAATTGACCATGACGGCAACATCCTCTCCAAGCCCGATTTTGGTGACCTGAATTACGGCATCAACAAAGCCGGTTACGTGATCCACAGCGCGGTGCATGAAGCGCGCCCCGAGGTGGACTGCGTCATCCACACCCACAGCTGGGCTTCCATGGCGGTGTCTTCGCTCGAATGCGGTTTGTTGCCCATCACCCAGACTTCGATGCGCTTTCTCAAGATCGGTTACCACGACTACCAAGGCGTGGTGCTCGATTTGGCCGAGCAGGCCTCGCTGGTGCAAGACCTGGGGCAGGGCGAGGCACTCATTTTGCGCAACCATGGCGCCCTGACCGTTGGGCGGAGTGTGGGCGAAGCCTTCAATTGGATGCACCGCCTGGAACTGTCGTGCCACGCCCAACTCGCGGCCATGGCCTGCAACACACCGTTTGTCAAAGTCGCGCCCGATGTGCTGGAAGAAACTTGGAACAACTACCAGCCCAGCACCCGCAGGCCTTACGGCTTGATGGAGTGGCCAGCCTTGCTGCGCAAACTCGATCGCACAGACCCCAGCTACAAAACCTGAACCCCTTGCTTGTTGAGCATCACCGAAAGACCCGCATGAAATCACCTTCTCTTTGGCTGGCTGCCAGCCTTTCTGCGCTCACCATGGCCATGCCCTCTTGGGCGCAAGCTCAGGCCTATCCGCAAAAACCGGTCAAAGTGGTGGTGGCCTTCACGGCTGGAGGCACCACCGACATCTTGGCGCGCACGGTGACGCAGCAGCTGTCCGAAAAACTCAAGCAGCCCTTTGTGATCGACAACAAACCCGGCGCGGGTGGCAATTTGGGTACCGAGTTGGTGGTCCGCTCTGCACCAGACGGGTACACCTTGATCGTCAATTCTGTGGGTCCCATTGCGGTCAACCCAACGCTGTACGGCAAGCTGCCCTACAACCCCTTGACCGATCTGGTGCCGATTGTTCAGATCGCAGATGTCCCCAATGTGTTGGTCATCCACCCCTCGGTACCCGCCAACACCATGGAAGAGCTGATCGCCTATGCCAAGGCCAATCCGGGCAAGCTCAATTACGGTTCAACCGGCATTGGGACCTCGTCCCACTTGTCCAGTTTCATGCTGTCCAAGCGGGTGGGTTTTGAGGCGACCCACATTCCCTACAAAGGAGCCGATGCGCTGAAAGACTTGTTGGCCGGTCGGATCCAGTTCATGTTTGTCACCATCCCGTCGGTCATGACGCACATCACGGCGGGCAAGCTCAAACCGATTGCCGTCAGTTCACTCAAGCGCTCGCGCTCCATGCCCGAGGTGCCCACGGTGGTCGAAAAAGGTTTCCCTCAGTTTGAAGCCGGTTCTTGGTTTGGCTTTTTTGCACCCAAGGGCACGCCAGAGGCCGTGATCAGCATGGTCAACAAAGCCGTCAATGAGATCTTGCAAGTGCCCGCCATCGAGCAACAAATGATCGCCCAGGGCGCAGACCCTGCTGGCGGTACGCCGGCCCAGTTTGGTCAATTTGTTCAGCGTGAACACGACAAGTGGCGCGTCATTGTTCGCGACTCGGGCGCCAAAGCCGAGTGACCCAGCGCACAATTGAGCTTCACCCATGAGCAAGCCCTTGCGCATCCTCATGTCCCAGCAGTCCATGGACCGCTTGGGCGCATCGGTTTCGGCAGCGATGGGTGAGCATCCCTATGCACTGATCACACTAGAAACCGCAGTGGGCGCTCAGCGCACCGATGCCGATGTGGCCTTCATCTCGCGCGAGGTCACAGGCACCTCGACCAAGCACGAAATCCATCCGGCTTTGCAACAGGTCTACACCTTGCTGCGCCAGTCGCCTGCTTTGCGATGGGTACACATCCATTCGGCGGGAGCAGACCGCCAGATTTACCTTGACCTGATGGCCAAGGGCATCCAAGTTTGCACCTCATCCGGGGCCAATGCGCAAGTGGTGGCCACCGTGGCTTTGGCGGGCATGTTGGCCTTGGCTCGGCGCTTTCCGCTGTTGTGGGCCGAGCAGCAACAGCGACAATGGATTCCCATGATGGGTGAGCGCATGCCACGCGACTTGCCGGGTCAAACGGCCACGATCGTCGGCTGGGGCCCTATTGGTCAAAAGCTGGGCAGCTTGCTCCAGGCCCTGGGGGTGAACGTGGTGGCCGTGCGTCAGCAAGCGCAGGCCAAGTCCTTAGCCCAGTCCACTGCCCAACCAGATGCCACAAGCCTTCAAATGGTCACGTTCGAGGAATGGCAGCAGGTGTTGCCCCAAACCGATTGGTTGGTCTTGGCCTGCCCCTTGACCTCCAAAACCCGCCAATTGGTCAACGCCCAAGCCTTGGCCTTGATGCCCCCTGGCGCACACTTGGTCAACGTGGCGCGTGGCGAGGTGGTGGACGAACCGGCTTTGGTGGCGGCATTGCAAAGCGGGCAATTGGGCGGTGCCTTTTTGGATGTATTTGCGCACGAACCCTTGCCGAAAGATTCCCCTTTGTGGGCCATGCCCCAAGTCATGGTCACCCCGCATGCTGCTGGCCACTCGGATGGCAATGAAACTCGGGTGGCAAAGATGTTTTTGGACAATTTGAGCCGCTGGGTCAAGGGGCAACCTCTGCGCAACGCGGTGGGCTGAACCCTATTAGACCGCCCGGTTTGGGGGGCAAGGTTTTCCCGGGTGGCGTGGCACTTGATTTCTTCCCATAATCGATTTGTTCGATTATTCAGCCTATTTGTCCATTCATAAACTCGGAGATTTCTGTATGACCCACCGTCACGACCCACGCCGCCGACAGCTTGGCCTTGCCGCCGTGTCGGGTCTTGCCCTTGGCGCCTTTGGCACCGCACAGGCGCAAACCCCTGCCTGGCCCGCTGCCAAACCCATTCGCATGATCGTGAATTTCCCGGCCGGCGGATCGCCCGATTTGGTGGCCCGTGCCGTGTCCAACACCGTGTCCCAAGCCTTGGGTCAACAAATTGTGGTGGACAACCGCGGTGGTGCCGGTGGCATCATTGGCTCCGATTTGGCTGCCAAGAGCGCGCCCGACGGTTACACCTTTTTGTGCAGCTCGGGCAGCGGCGCGGCCATCGTGCCTTATGTCACGCCCAAGATGCCTTTTGACCACGACAAGGACCTGATCCCGGTCGCTTCCGGTGCGCGTTTGCAGTTGTTCTTGGTGGTCCGCAGCGACGCCCCTTACAAGACTTATGCCGAATTCATCGCTTACGCCAAGCGCAACCCCGGTAAGATGAGCTACGGCTCGCCCGGCAACGGCACCAGCCCGCACATCGCGGGTGAAATGCTCAAGTCGCAAGCAGGTATTTTTACCCTGCACATCCCTTACCGCGGATCTGCCGCGGCCTTGCAAGACCTGCTGGGCGGCAATGTGGATTATTTGATGGACCCCGGCATCGCTTTCTCGCATGTGCGCTCAGGTCGTCTGCGTTTGTTGGCGGTCACATCGCCCCAGCGCTTGTCCATGTTCCCCGATGCACCGACCCTCAATGAGCTGGGTCTCAAGAATTTCGACGCTGGCACATCGCATGGTTTCTGGGCGCCTGCGGGCACGCCAGCGGCCATCGTTGAGCGCATGAACCGTGAAATCAACCGTGCCCTCATGGTGCCCAGTGCCGTTGAAGCCATCAAAGGCATTGGTGCCGAACCCACGCCGATGTCAGCTGCCGAGTTTGGCGCGCTCACCAAGGCCGACGCTCGCCGTTTTGCGCAGATCATCAAAGAGCGCAAGATCGTCCAAGACTGAGGGAGACCTGGGCTGCGGGGTTCTGGGCCAAGCTTAAAACTGGCCGGGAAACACCCACAGCAGCAAGGCTGTCATCACCAGGTAACGGAAAAATTTGCCAATGGCCATGTACAGCGTGCATGGCCAAAACGGCAGTTTCAGCCAACCGGCCACAGCGCACAAGGGGTCACCAACGCCAGGCAGCCAGCTCAGCAAGCAGGCTTTGGGCCCCAGTTTTTCCAACCAAACCAGTGCCCGGGCGTGACTGCTTGAGTCGCGCCAGCGGCTGACGGCGTGCCGTGTGCCCCAGCCCATCCACCAGCTGAGCATGCCGCCCAAGGTGTTGCCCACCGTGGCCACCAAAATGGCGGGCCAAAAAAGGTCGAGGTTGAGTTTGACCAAACCAAACACCGCGGGCTCAGAGCCCATGGGCAGCAAAGTGGCCGACACAAAAGCCACCACAAACACGGTGCTCAGACCGTGCTGGGGCAGGGCCAGCCATTGCATGATGTTGTTGAGCCAAATGTCCATGCAACGAGTGTAGCGGTGGCCCTCGCATCGGGCATTGCCCAACATCAATGTGGATTTTGGACGGGCTGAAGGCGGCCATGAACAGGTGCTTTGCTTAGCACATTTGATTGTCAGTTGCTGAAATATTAAGCAACTACAATCGTGCCTTCTTTTTAAGCAAACCCCATTTCACAGCTTTTACCCGTCATGCAGATTGGCCCTTACCTGTTGCCGAACAACGTGTTCGTTGCCCCCATGGCGGGGGTGACGGACCGGCCGTTTCGCCAACTGTGCAGGCAGTTTGGCGCGGGCTATGCCGTGAGCGAGATGGTGACCTCGCGGCCTGATTTGTGGGCCTCGCTCAAAACTTCGCGCCGCGCCAACCACGATGGCGAACCTGGCCCCATTGCAGTGCAAATTGCAGGCACCGAAGCGCAGATGATGGCCGACGCGGCCCGTTACAACATCGACCGGGGCGCGCAGATCATCGACATCAACATGGGTTGCCCAGCCAAAAAGGTCTGCAACAAATGGGCTGGATCGGCCCTGATGCAAGACGAGCCTTTGGCGCTGGAGATCATCAGCGCCGTGGTCGAGGCGGCTTTGCCCCATGGCGTGCCCGTCACGCTGAAAATGCGCACGGGATGGTGCGATGCCGAAAAAAATGCCCTGAATTTGGCCCGCGCCGCCGAAAGCGCTGGAGTGCAAATGGTCACCGTGCACGGCCGCACCCGCGAGCAGGGTTACAAAGGTTTGGCCGAATACGACACTGTGGCCAGCGTCAAAGCCGCTTTGCGCATCCCGGTGGTGGCCAATGGCGATGTGGATTCGCCCGAAAAAGCCCGCGATGTGCTGAAGTTCACCGGGGCTGATGCCGTGATGGTTGGCCGCGCCGCGCAAGGCAGTCCCTGGATCTTCCGCGAAATCAGCTACTTTTTGGCCACGGGCGAGCACCTGGCCTCCCCTTTGGTGGCCGAAGTGCGCCGTGCGCTGCTGGAGCACTTGCAAGACCACTATGGTCTGTATGGCGAATACACCGGCATGCGCTCGGCGCGCAAACACATCGGTTGGTATGTGCGCACGCTGCCCGGTGGCGACGCTTTTCGCGAACACATGAACACCCTGGAGAACGCAGCCGGGCAACTGGCCGCTGTGGCGGCTTATCTGGACGGCCTGGCCGAACAGATGGAGCGCCTGCCTATGCGCCAGACCCAGCGTCCTGAGGCCTGCACTGATTTAGAGACCACGCCATGAGCGAACCCCAATCCATTGAAAACTGCATCCGGGCCAATCTGGAAACCTATTTTCGCGACCTGGACGGCACCGACCCCACAGGCCTGTACGACATGCTGGTGAAGCTGGTTGAAAAGCCGCTGCTCGATGTGGTGATGAGCCAGTCGGGTCAAAACCAGTCCCGCGCGGCTGAATGGCTGGGCCTGAACCGCAATACCTTGCGCAAGAAATTGCTCGAACACGATTTGTTGAAATAAAAGTTGAAGAAAGTTTCCCCATGCGCGCCCTCATCTCTGTCTCTGACAAAACCGGCATCGTCGAACTGGCCAAAGAACTCCACGCCTTGGGCGTGGGCTTGATCTCTACCGGCGGCACCGCCAAACTGCTGGCCGACCAAGGCCTGCCTGTGACCGAAGTGGCCGAGGTCACTGGCTTCCCCGAAATGCTGGATGGCCGGGTCAAAACCCTGCATCCCAAAGTGCACGGCGGCTTGCTGGCGCGACGCGACACCCCCGAGCACATGGCTGCGTTGCAGGCGCATGGCATAGCCACCATCGATCTCTTGATCGTTAACCTCTACCCCTTTGAAGCCACCGTGGCCAAGCCCGGCTGCACATTGGCCGACGCGATCGAGAACATCGACATCGGTGGCCCCGCCATGGTGCGCTCTGCCGCCAAAAACTGGAAAGACGTGGGCATCGTGACCGACGCCAGCCAATACGCCGACGTGATCGCCGAATTGAAGGCCACACATGCTCAAGGTCAATGCAAACTCAGTGACAAGCTGCGCTTTGCCCTGTCGGTGGCCGCTTTCAACCGCATCAGCCAATACGACGGCGCGATCAGCAACTACTTGTCGAGCGTGAACTTTGAAGCCGAGAAGCTGAGCGAAACCTACGTGCCCGAGCGCGCTCAGTTCTCAGGCCAGTTCAACGAGCAATATGTCAAGGTGCAAGACTTGCGTTATGGCGAAAACAGCCACCAGCAAGCCGCTTGGTACCGCGACATCGCACCCGCTGCCGGTTCGTTGGCCACGGGCGTGCAACTGCAAGGCAAAGAGCTGAGCTACAACAACATTGCCGATGCCGATGCGGCGTGGGAGTGCGTCAAGAGCTTCGAGACCTCTGCGTGCGTCATCGTCAAACACGCCAACCCCTGCGGTGTGGCCGTGGGCGCTACGGCACTCGAGGCCTACAGCAAAGCTTTCCAAACCGACCCCACCAGCGCCTTTGGCGGCATCATCGCTTTCAACCGCCCGGTGGACAAAGCCGCGGCCGAAGCGGTGAGCAAACAGTTTGTAGAAGTGCTGATGGCTCCCGACTTCAGCGCCGAAGCCCTCGAAGTGTTCAAGAGCAAAGTCAATGTGCGTTTGATGAAAATCGCCTTGCCCGCTAACTACGGCCAAGTGCGCAACCTTTTAGAGACCAAGCGCGTCGGTTCAGGCCTGCTGCTGCAAAGCGCCGACAACCACGAGTTGGCGTTGGCCGACATGAAGATCGTCACCGTCAAACAACCCACGCCATCTGAGCTTCATGACCTGTTGTTCGCCTGGAAAGTGGCCAAGTTCGTCAAGTCCAATGCCATCGTGTTCTGTAAAGACGGCATGACCATGGGTGTGGGCGCGGGCCAAATGAGCCGCCTCGATTCAGCCCGCATCGCCAGCATCAAGGCCGAAGCCGCTAAGTTGAGCCTGCAAAATACCGTGGTCGCCAGCGACGCCTTCTTCCCCTTCCGCGATGGCCTCGACGTGGTCGTGGAGGCCGGCGCCACTTGCGTGGCCCAGCCCGGCGGCTCTATGCGTGACCAGGAAGTCATCGACGCAGCGAATGAGCACGGCGTGGCGATGGTATTCACGGGTGTGCGGCACTTTCGCCATTGATTCGCGTCATTCATAGGATTGTTTTGAACTTTGACCAACTCGGCCTGGCCCCTTCGCTCTTGCGCGCTGTGGGCGACATGGGCTTGTACGCCCCCACACCCATTCAAGCCGAGGCCATTCCAGCGGTCCTGAAATCTGCCGACGTGTGGGCCACCGCGCCCACCGGTTCGGGCAAAACACTGGCCTTTGCGCTGCCGCTCTTGCAGCATTTGCTGGCCGCACCGCGCCAGACCAATTTTCGTCGCCCGGTGCGAACGCTGGTGTTGGTGCCCACGCGCGAACTGGCGGTGCAAGTCGGTGATGTGCTGGCCCATCTGGTTGACAAGTTGCCGCAGTCGCTCAAAGTGAACACCGTGTTTGGCGGTGTGTCGGTCAACCCGCAAATGATGGCTTTGCGTGGTGGTGCCGACATCGTGGTGGCCACACCCGGACGCTTGCTCGATTTGATCGACCAGAATGCCGTGCGTTTGGCCGATGTTCAGCACCTTGTGCTGGACGAAGCCGACCGCCTGCTGGACTTGGGTTTTTCAGACGAGTTACAGCGCGTGCTGGCGCTGCTGCCTGCCAAGCGCCAAACGCTGCTGTTTTCGGCCACGTTTGCAACCGAGGTGGAAGCGCTGGCGGCCAAGCTGCTTCGCGAGCCGGTTCGCATCACCGTGGCAGCTTTTGAGGGTCACAAGCCCGACATCACCCAGCGGGCGATTGGGGTGGATGAGATAAGCCGTACCGCCTTGCTGCGCCACCTGATCACCGAAAACGGCTGGAAGCAGGTGCTGGTTTTTGTGGCCACGCGCTACGCCTGCGAGCATGTGGCGAACAAGCTCTACAAAGCCGGCGTGTTTGCCACGCCTTTCCATGGCGAGATGAGCCAAGGTGCGCGTCAAGAAGTCTTGAGCGAATTCAAAGCCGGCCGCTGGGACGTGGTGGTCACCACCGACCTGGCCTCACGCGGCATCGACATCGCCATGCTGCCCGTGGTGGTCAACTATGACCTGCCGCGCTCGGCCACCGATTACACACACCGCATCGGCCGCACGGGCAGGGCGGGTGCCCATGGCGACGCGGTGAGCTTTGTCACGGCCGCCGCGCTGGCGCACTGGCGGCTGATTCAGAAGCGAGAAAGCCTTGAACTCGCTTTGGAGCAAATTCCAGGCTTTGAGCAAACCGAAACCCCACCACCGCCTTCGCCCGGCAATGGGGGCATCAAAGGTTCACGCTTGAGCAAGAAAGACAAGTTGCGGGCGGCGGATCTGCTCAAATCGAACGATTGATCAGACAGTATGCTGTTGTCTTTATCTTTGTAGGAGCCCACCCCGTGGGCGATGGGCGTAGCACACTCCCTTGAAACCATCGCCCACGCGGGATGGGACTCCTACAAGAAGTCGATCAACCCATCCAGCCCGGCAACCAAGTGGCGATACCCGGCAACATGAAGACAGCAACCAGTAGCAACACGCTCATCGCCAAATAAGGCGTGACCGCCAAAAAAATGTGCGTCATGGTGACCGACGGTGGTGCCACACCTCGCATGGTCATGAGCAGCAGGCCATGGGGCGGCAAGAGCAGGCCCATTTGCATGCAGATGAGGAACAACACGCCAAACCACACTGGGTCGATTCCCAGGGCATTCACGATAGGCATGAAGATGGGCAGAGTGATCATCATCATGCTGACCTGGTCCACAAAAATGCCCAAAAAAATCAGAAACACCAACATGCCGATCAGGATCTGGTTGGCAGTCAATCCTTGGCCAGTGATCAACTGCACCAAACCTGAGCTGGCACCCGAAAAAGACAAAATTTGAGCGAAGGTGGTGGCCCCCAAAATGATGAACAAAATCATGCCGGAGATGCCTGCCGTGCCCTTGAGGGCTTTGAGCACCGATTCCCAACGCAGGACGCGGTAAAGCGCAGCCAGAAGCATGGTGGCAAATGCACCGAGCGCCGCGCACTCGGTGGGTGTGGCCCAACCCGCTGCCAGCGCGCCCACCACCACACCAAAAATCGACAAGGTGGGCAAAACGTAGGCAAACAGCGGTTGCCAGCGGTCCCAGCCCTGGTGTTCAACGGCATCCGTGTCGGATGGGGCCAGGTGGGGACTCAAGCGTACGCGCACAATGATCCAGGCCACAAACGCCACCGACAACAGAAGCCCGGGAACAACACCGCCGAGCAGCAGCTTGGAAATCGATATCCCCGAGAGCGAGCCCAGCAAGACCGTCAGGGCCGAAGGCGGAATCAGCATGTCGACCGCGCCAATGGCCATGATCGGACCTGTGGCCATGGTGGGGTGGTAGCCGCGTGCCAGCATCACGGGCAGCATCAGGGCCCCCAGCATGGCCGTGGTGGCAATCGTGGAGCCCGAGATGGCTGAAAACACCGTGCCCGCTACCACAGCGACTACCGCCAGCCGTCCGGGCACGCGAACGATCAAACGCTCCACCCCGTCGATCACCTTCACGGCCAAACCGGTGTGGAACAAAATTTCTCCCATCAGCACAAAAAGCGGAATGGGCGTGAGCGCAAAGGCCGTGACCGAACTCACACTGTTGCGCACCAGTTGCACCAGACCCGGCTCGCCACCCATGTAGAGCACGGCCCCGATGATGTTGACACCCAAGAAAGTAAGGGCCACGGGCATGCCCATGAACAGCAGCAAGGTGGAGCCGCCCAACATCAACCAGGCTGCGATTGGCCAACTGCTCATGCGCCGACTCCAGACGAGAAAAATAAAAACATTGGGAACCCGTTCAAGCTGCGCTTACGGCATCTTGGCGCGGACCTCGCTCGGCATGCAGCAGGCGGTGCATGCGAAACACCATCTCTATGGACAGCAGAACAAACACCACCGGCAAGGGCGCCAGTGACCACCACTCAGGCGTGACCAGGGTTTTGATGCTCAAAGACCCCGCCGCATAACTGGCCCAAGTGGCTTTCGCACCGTACCAGGCCAGCACCAAACAGCAGCTCAAGCCCAGCACATCGCCCACCCATTCCAGCGCCCAGGCGGCGCGCGGTGGAATGGCTTGCAAAAAAATGTCCACCCGGATGTGCTGTCCCTGACGCAGCAGCCAGGGGGCCACGCACATGGTGATCAGGTACAGCATGAGTTCGGACACCTCGTTGCTCCAGGACAGCCCCAGCGGCATGCCCGGGATGGCCAGGTTGCGCAGCGCCACATCGGCCACGATGATGAGCATCATGGCCAGTAGCAGCAGGCAGCCGAACAGGGCAAGACCCGACAGACACCGGCCAAACCGCTCAGACAGCGCTTGCATCATTTGGAGAACAGGGCCTTAAACCGTGCAGCCACTTCAGGGCTTTGCTTGGTGGCAGCGGCCCAGCCAATGTCGTAAGCCTTGTCCCGGAAGGCCTTGGTGGTGGCTGCATCGAACGAGATGGTTTGAATGCCCGCTTTGGTCTGGCGAGCGATTTCATCAGCTCCGTAACGTGCCCAGAAGGTGTTTTCTGCTTCCAGTGCCAGCAACTGTCTTTGCAGGAAGTTGCGTTGCGTCTCAGTGAGTTTTCTGTAGGCGGGCAAGTTCATGATCAATGAGACCTCGGCATCGTAAAAGCCAGGATCGACACGGAACTTGGTTTTTTCGTGCCAGTTGAAGTCAAAGATACCGCCAATCGGCCAGCCATAACCGTCCACCACACCGCGCTCCAGGGCGGTGTATACCTCCCCCGGTGGCGTCGTGATCACACTGGCGTTCAGAGCCTGAAAGAAGTCCCGGTAGACCGGCGTGATGCGGATTTTTTGACCTGTCAAATCGGGCTTGTCAATCTTCTTGTTGGTGTAAATGTGGAAGGGCTGGTTTTCCACCATGCGCGCCAGGTACTGCATATTGCCTTTTTCATTCCAGACCTTGTTGATGGCATCAAAAGCGCCGTTCTTGCGCTGCTCGGCCACTGGAATCTGGGTCAACTTCAGGAAGTCGGCCTCGGGCATCACGTTGGTATAAAAAGCGCCGGTGTTGAGCGCCATGTCGACCACGCCGGTTTTGACCGCGTTACCCAGCTCAAACGAAGGAATGGCGCGTGGCCCGCCGATGAAGTTGATCTGCAACACCCCTTTGCCCTCGGCGTTGACCTTGTTGATCCAGGGCTGTAGCCGCTGCACGTAGATGCCGTTTTCTGCAAAACCGCTGATCAGGCGCAGCGTGACTTCTTGCGCCAGCGAGGCTGAACTGGCGCCGAGCGCCAAAACCAATGCTGTGGCTTGTGTGAGTAAACGTCGTTTCATGGTGTTGTCTCCTTTTGTGGTTGCGGGTCGATGGGGAATTTGTAGGGTAGTCGTGTTGACCGATGTGCAGGCGTCACGCAGGTGCCAGTTGGTGCACGGCCTGATCGAGCGCTTGCCCACTGTCGTCGGCCAGGGCGGCTTTGCGCAAGGCGCTCAGACGGTTGGCCGCATCTGGCAATTGTTGAAGGCGTGGCAAAGTGGTCATGAGTTTTTCAAAATGCCGCCAGCCTCTTGCATGGGTATCGCCATAACCTTTGACAAGCTGCTGGCCGCGCAGCACCTCCAGGGCCAGGTCCGCGTGTCCAGGTAACAAGTTCATGGCGTTCGCCCACCAGGCTTCGATGCGTTGTTGCTCTGTTTGGTAACGCAAAGACACCGGCCTGATGCGGCGCAGGCTGGCCACACCGTAAAGCAGCAGAAAACCGCGCAAGGAGCTGGTTTGCACCACGCGGCCTTTTTGTGTGAAACGGCCGACCACGGCGCGGGCTGTCTTGGAGCCCAGCAACCAACGCCCCAGGCCCGCAGGCAGGGTGTCGGCAATTTCTTCCAGGCGCGGGTGCATGAATTCGTGGATGTCGATCAGCTGTTTCTCGTTCAGGCTCACTTCCTGGCTGACGCGTGCAAAGCGTGAGCGGCGGGTTTTCAAATCGGCCACACGCACCGTGTCTTCGTAAGACATCCAAAGGGCCAGGTGCCGAGCGCCCTCGCGCAAGATCTCTTCGGTCAGGCTTGTGGCCGTGTTTGACGAGGCCAGCGCACCAGCCATCTCTTGCAAACGCTGCGCATACAGGGTGGCATAAGCAACATCCTGGTAATCGGCTAGCCGCGTCAAACCCGAGGCGATGACCTCGTGCGCCGCGGGGGCAAACGCGCCTTCCAGACTTTGTGCAAGGCCCTGCAACTTGGGGCCGACTTGGCGGTGCAAAGGCAAAGCCACTGGGGTGGCATCGGCCACGCTGGACGTGCCCGGCTGTAGCGCCTGCATGGTCGCATCAAAGCCTGCGGCAAAAGCCTTGAGGCTGGTCTTGACACCCACGCCGCTGCGCTCAATGGTTGCTTCGAATTGCGCCCTGGAAAACGGCAGGCGCTGGCTGGCCGCCAGCGCACCATACAAAGCGGGCGCAATCAAGCTGCCCGTTTGCTCGGCCAGTTTGGCAAAGTCGGCGCTGATGAACTGCCGTGCGGCGGCCTGCGCTCCCGCCAACAGCTTGGCCTCGTCCACACGCCCGTCGCCCATGGCGGTGCGCTCGGTCATGGAATAGACGCGGTGCGATGACGCGATGAAGGTGGTTTTTTCTGCATCCACCAGCCCGCGTTGCAGCGCGCGACCGGCTTCCATCAATTCGGAGGCCAGCACGACGTCGACTTCACCCGGAAACGGGCTGAGCGCCATCACGGGCATTTGCCCCGAATGCGATGCCGACTGGGGGTACATCTCGATGTAATAGATGGTGGCCCCGGTGCGCTGGGCCACGCCGGGCACCGAGGTGGTCTGGGCCCAATGGCCGTTGTGTTCGGCCAGGTCGACCAGCCAGTCGGCCAGCACGCCGCCGCCTTCACCACCCATGGCCAAAATGGCCAAACTGATGATGCCTTGAGGTCGCTTTGTGTCGTTCATGCGGCGATGCCTTCCAATCGGCGCTCGATGCGGTTTTGCAGCCAGCCGATCACACGCTCACGTAGGCCTTGTTTAAAGCGGTCCCAGGCGCTGGGGTTGTTGATGATTTCGGCCCGGTAAAACGAAGGGCAGAGCACCGCAGCGTGCGCGACTTCGCCGCATAAGCCGCAGCCCACGCAACTGTCGGCCACAGCCGCCACCGGGTCTTGGCGCAGCGGGTCGGGGTTGGGTTTGATGCTGAGCGAGGGGCAGCCCGACAGGCGAATGCACGAGTGGTCGCCGGTGCAGGTGTCGGGGTCAATGCCAAAGCGTTCGCGTACCACGCGCTCGCCTTTTTGGATGCGCTGGCGAATCAGTGGCTTGACGCGACGTTGCCGGTTGAGCATGCACTCGCTTTGCGCCACGATGACCTTGGGGCCTTGCTGCTTCGTGGTCAGGGCGTCACGCAGGGCCTGGCGCATTTGGTCCAGGCTGTAAGTGTTGGTGACCGTCTTGACCCACTCCACACCCACGCCGCGCACGGCCTTTTCAATCGGGTTGTTGGTGTTGCGGATCGGGTTGATGGCCTTAGACGAGAGCACGTCTTGCCCGCCCGTGGCGGCCGAATAACCGTTGTCCACCACCAGCAATAAGTTGTCGGACTGGTTGAACACCGCGTTACCTACGCCGCTGGTCAGGCCGTTGTGCCAAAAGCCCCCGTCGCCCATGATCGAGACGGTGCGCTTGCTCGTCTCACTGGTGTTGAAAGCCGATGCGCCCGCCCAACCCAGGCCATAGCCCATGGTGGTGGCGCCGATGTTGAAGGGCGGCAGGATCGAAAACAGGTGGCAACCAATGTCGCAACTCACATGGTGCTGACCCAGCTCTTTCTCGATCATCTTGATGGCCGTGAAGATGGGCCGTTCGGGGCAACCGGTGCAAAACGAGGGTGGACGAGGGTGCACCTGGGCTACTGCTTCGCTGATTGCCAGTTGGTTGCTCGCCTGCACGGCGGGCACCGTTGCTGGCAGCAGGTGCGCCGCGTATTGCGCGATGAACGCCCGGATGCCTTTCAGCACAACCCCACCGGTGTATTCGCCGCCCATGGGCAGCACGTCTTTTCCGTGGATTTGCGTGTTCAAACCCGCTTTGTGCAAGATGCTGTGGATGTTTTGCTCAATGAAGTCGGGCTGGCCTTCTTCGACCACCAGCAAACCGCGCTTGCCTGTACAAAAGCGTTTGAATTCATCGTCGACCAGTGGGTAGGTGATGTTCAGCACATACAGCGGAATGTCGGTTTGCCCGAAGTCGTCGGCCAGGCCGAGCAGTTGAAGTGAACGCACCACACCGTTGTACAGGCCACCTTGAATGACGATGCCAAAGTCTTGCGCGTCTTCGGAGAAAAACTCGTTGAGCTGGTGTTCCTGAATGAACTTGACCGCAGCGGGCCAGCGCGTATGGGTTTTTTCCTGCTCGTGCAAATAGCTGGCAGGTGGCAGCACGATGCGGTTGACATCGCGCTTGGGGTTTTCAATGGCGTCTTTGAGGGTGAAGCTGGGCCGCACGTTGTCGCGGGTTGGAAAGCGGCCATGCACATGGCAAGCGCGGATGCGCAGCTCCAGCATGACGGGAGTGTTGCTGGCTTCCGATAGCTCAAAACCTTTTTCAACTGCGTGCACGATGCTGGGCAGGTTGGGGCGCGGGTCGATCAACCAGATCTGCGACTTCATGGCAAAGGCGTGCGAGCGCTCTTGCATGATGCTCGAACCTTCGCCATAGTCCTCGCCCACGATCAGCATGGCGCCGCCGGTAACGCCACCCGAAGCCAGATTGGCCAACGCGTCCGACGCCACGTTGGTGCCCACGGTGGATTTGAAGGTGACCGCGCCGCGCAGAGGGTAATTGACCGATGCGGCCAAAGTGGCGGCGGCTGTGGCTTCAGAGGCGCTGTGCTCAAAATGCACGCCCAATTCTTGCAGGATGTCGTTGGCGTCGGTCAGCACATCCATCAGGTGAGAGATGGGTGCGCCTTGGTAGCCCGCCACATACGACACACCCGACTGCAGCAATGCCTTGGTGACGGCCAAAATGCCTTCGCCATGGAATTCATCACCATCGCCCAAGCGCAGCTTTTGCACCTCTTGCACAAATGAGCGTTCAGCCATGCACGCAACCTTTCACGGGGTATTTAACCCCTCAGTGACCCATTGAATGGATTTCAATGTAGGCCAGCTACAGGGGCTGTGCAAATGGATTCTTCCAATGGTGTACATTGATGTTGTGAATAATTGGTAGCAACCCTTATTTGTTTGAGCCATGGGGTCAGCATGAATTTCCGGCAACTCGATCTGAACCTCTTGCGGGTGCTGGTGGCGATCCACCGCAGCCGCTCGGTCACGGCGGCGGGCAAGGCGTTGGCCCTGTCTCAGCCCGCCACAAGTAACGCCTTGTCTCGTTTGCGCGAATTTTTTGGCGACGAGTTGTTTGTGCGCTCGCCCGCTGGTTTGCAGCCCACGCGGCTGTGTGAACAACTGGCACCCGCCATGCAGTCGCAGTTGCTGGCCATGGAAAGCCTGGTGCTCAACCACCAGCCCTTTGACGCATCCAGCAGCCACCGCCATTGGCGTTTGTCTTTGTCCGACTTGGGCGAGATCTTGTTCTTGCCGCGCCTGACTTCGGCTTTGCGCCACGAATCGCCACACGCGAGTTTGTCCAATGTGTCGGTGGACGCATCCCAAGTGGCTGCTTCCTTGGAGTCGCGTGACATCGATATGGCCATCGGCATCCTCAAGCCGCAACACAGGGGCGTACGCAGCCAGTTGCTGTTCAAGGAACGCTACATGGCCATCTCTTTCAAAGACTGGTCACCCACACCCCGTGGGCGTGGGCGCACCCTCAGCCCTGCGCAATTGGCGCAAGCGAATTTTGTGGTGGTCTCGCCCACAGCGACCTTCCATGGGAGCGTGGAAAAAATGCTGACGGGCATGAAACTGCAAGACCGAATTTTGGTGCGTCCCCGCCACTTTGGCGCGATCGCCGAGCTGGCGCAAAACACCGATTTGCTGTGCATCGTGCCTGAGATGTACGCCCGCGAACTGAGCCAGCGCGTGCAGCTGCAGATGTGGACCATCGAAGACGCGCCTGTATACGAGGTCAACCTGGTCTGGCACAGCAGCACCGAGCAGGACTCGGATCAGCAGTGGATGCGGGGGGTGATCGAGCGGCTGTTCACGCGGCATCGTGAACACCCTAGCAAGAAGCTTGATTCAAGTTCAGTCATGTAACAGTGCAAATTGACATCGGACGAGACATAGCCATGAGCGTCTTGAAAATTACTTCCAAAGGCCAAATCACTTTGCGGCGTGAACTGCTGGAGTATTTGGGCATTGGCCCGGCTGTTCGATGTGTCATGACAAACCCATCCACTTTTCATCGCGATAAATTTGAGCGCGCCCAATCGCCACCAGCGTTTCCAAAATCACTGGCAGGCTTTCGCGCCAGCGGCCTTTGCCTTTGAATTGGGCTGCGATGGCTTCCAGGTCGAGTGCTGAGGGGGCGGCGCTGAGGATGTCGGCGACGGCCTTGATTTGCTCGGGTAGGGTGACGGGCCAGGCCAGTTGGTCGGCTTCGGCGTTCAGGGCGTCGTGCTCGCCGATCAGGACGAGGGTGGCGGCTTGTGTGTCGCTCCATTTGGCCCGCAGCGGGTTGATGACGGTGGGAACGACCAGCCGGTCCACATAAGCGCGGGGTGTGAAGTGCGCACCTAGGGCGTGGCGTTCGTCAGGGTCCAGGGCGCGTTCGAGCAGGGTGCCAAAGATGGCGGGCTCCACCTCGGTCCAGTTGGCTTTGGCAGCCGTGAGCAGGCCATCGATTTGGTTGCCGCTCAGCAACAGGGCGTAGCCTTCGGACTGCGAGGCTTTGAGCAGTTTGCCGTTGAACTTGCGCACTTCGCGGGCCAGTGCGGCACTGAAGCCGCCATGGTCCATGTCGGCCCACAGGGCTTGCAGCATGCGCTGCAAAGTGGGTGGGTGGTGGGGGTGGGTTTGCAGCAGTTCAGTGAAGGCGCCTTTGCCTTCGCTCTTGCCTGCGGCCTTTTCGCTGGCCGGCAGCAGGCCTACGTCTTCGGCAAACATGCTGAACAGGCAGCGCGTCAGAAATGCGCCCACTTGGTGGGGCGGGTGGCCATCGGTTTCCAGGCTTTTGGCCACGCTGGCCAGCACACTGGCCACTTCGCGGGTGACTTGGGCGTTGGCGCGGCTGGGGTCCAGCGCCATGGGGTCGGTCCAAATGAGGCGCAGACGCTGGCGGATCTTGTCGTCACGCAGGTCTTGCAGCTTGATCTGGTGGCTGCGCGGATCAGGAAACGGGATGTAGTTGCCGCCGGTACGGCTGAACTCTGCAAACAGCTGGATGACTTGCCCCACGTCGACCACCATGATGATGGGCGGTCGGCCTTCGGCGGCGGGCAAGGCGCGGGCGTAGTTTTGCGCTTGGGCGTGTGCGCCCATCAGGGTGTGGCTGTAGCTTTTGGTGTGGCTGCCGGTGTTGACTTTTTTGGCTTCGAGGATGAAGTGGCCGCGTTTGTAGCAGTCCACGCGGCGGTCACTTTCGCTCCCGTCGCTGTGCCCCTCTTTGAGCGGGCGCTCAAACATGTAGTCTTGATCGGCCGTGGCGTGGGGCCGTTCGACCCCCAACAACTCACACAGTTCGATGACGAAACTTTGCGCGGTAGCCAGTTCGCTGCCAGCCGCTTGATGCCAGCGCTGGATGAATTGCTCGGTGCGCGGGTTTGTTGTATTTGTGAGGTCCATGATTTATTTCATAGACCCTCAAATAACTACTTTTTATTCAATATTTACGTCTTTCTGAGGCTCTTTGTAGTAGTCTTGCGCCTTGAGCACCCGCATGCCGTGCTTGCTCAAAATTTCGACATACACCAAGGATGCGCCGGTTTTGGCGGCGGTATCTACCGCTTCGATCACACCGCTGACGCGCACCACCTGGGCGGTTTCGGCGCTCAGACCCACTTTGCAGTCAAAGTCCCAAAAGTCCACGCCTTTGGGCACGTCCCGATTGCGCTCGCGTTTGAAGTATTTGCGGATGTCGTGCTTGACGGACTCCAGCACGCGGTCGGGGTGCTTGCCTTCGGCTTGCAGGTGGAAGTTCTTTTTCATGGGGGCTCTCGTTGGCGGGGCAATCGCCCGGACCGGACGTGAATGCAGGGGCGAATTATCGCTGTTTTACTGGGTCAGCTCTGTGCAGGTGCATGGTCACTTTCGATCGCGACTTTGAGCGTTTCGGGCTGGCGCGTTGTTTGGTGTTGAGCTAAGAGGCGCCATGGTCTGAAGCCATGAAGTGATCGGGGATGCTGGGCTTCTGGTAGCATGCTAACGATACATATCAGGAGTCAAAACATGGACATTGCAATGGTCGGAGCGGGAATCGGTGGCTTGACCGCCGCGGCTTGTTTGTTGCGCGATGGGCACCGTGTCCGTATCTACGAACAGGCCCGCCATGTGGGTGAAATCGGCGCTGCGGTGCAAATGAGTGCCAATGCCGTGAAAGTGCTTTACCACTTGGGCCTGAAAGATAGGCTTGAGGCCCAAGCGGTTAAACCTTCTGCGTTTGAGTTCCGCCGCTTTGACTCCGGCGAGTTGCTGCACGAAATCAAGCTGGGCGAGGACCACGCCCAGCGCCATGGTCATCCTTATTACCAAATCCATCGGGTTGACCTGCATGCTGCCTTGCTTGAAGTGGTCGAGCAACTCGACCCGCAGGCCTTGCAGCTGGGCTACCGGGCGATCGAGGTGCAAGAAGACGAGCACAGCGCGTCCATCGTTTTCGCAGACGGTCGCCAGGTCCGGGCCAATTTGGTGGTGGGCTCGGACGGCATCAAGTCGGTGGTGCGCAAGCATGTGGTTGATGCTGACCCCCCAGTGTTCACTGGGCAGGTGGCTTGGCGCCTGGCCATCCCCATCGAACGCATTGCACCCGAACTTCGCCCACCTTTGGTCTCGTCGATCTGGTGCGGCCCCAACAACCACGCCGTCATGTATTACATGCGTGCCGGCCAGGTGCTCAACTTTGTGGGCTGCGTTGAGCGGCCTTGGGAAGAAGAGTCATGGACTTCGCGTCAGCCTTGGGAAGAGTTGGACCAAGATTACGCCGGCTGGCATCCGATCGTGCGTGCGGCGATTGACAACGTGGACCGTGACCAGTGTTTCCGCTGGGCGCTGAACAACCGCAAGCCGGTGATGAACTGGTGCACAGACCGCGTCGCTTTGCTGGGCGATGCGGTGCACCCCACCTTGCCTTACATGGCGCAGGGTGCAGCCATGGCGATCGAAGACGCGGCGGTGCTGAGCCGGGCTTTGGCGCTCGACATGCCCATGGCGCAGGCTTTGCAGGTGTTTCAAAACCACCGTGCGCCCCGCGCTGCGCGCGTGGTGCGAGAGTCCACTGAGATGGGCGACCTTTACCACATTGCGGATGCGCAGCAAATGAAGCAAGCCTTCAAAGACCGCAACATTGCCGCGTCACGCAACAATTGGTTGTACCCCTACGACCCCATGAATGTGGACCTGATGAGCCAAGCAGGTTGAACCGGCTGGACCGATGCAGCCCAGCCTAAGTTGCCAGCCGAATCAGTCGGCCTTGATGCCTTGGTCTTTGATCAAGCGCGCCCAACGTTCCGCATCGCGTTCGACCAGTTGCGCAAAGGCTTGAGGTGTGCTGCCGCTCGGGTCCATGCCTTGAGAGACAAAAGCCTTTTTGACATCGTCACTGCTGAGCAGCAGGTTGATTTCGCGGTTGTAGAGGTTGACGATGTCGGCCGGTGTGCCCTTGGGGGCAAACATGCCAAACCACATGTCCACGTTGACGTTGCCCGCTTTGGCTTCGGCCAAGGTGGGCAAATCGGGCAGCAAGGCATGTCGCTTGTCACTGCCAATGGCCAAGGCCGTCAGTCGGCCTGAGCGAATGTGCGGCAAGGCCACATGGATAGGCAAGAACATGGCGTCGACTTGGCCACCGAGCAAGTCGGTCACGGCCGGGCCGGTGCCGCGGTAGGGAATGTGTGTCAAGAAAACCTGGGCCGTGCTTTTGAACAACTCCATTGACAGGTGATGGGGCGTGCCCACGCCAGGCGATGCGTAATTGAGCCGACCCGGTTGTTTGCGCAGTGCGGCGACAAACTCTCCAGCGGTTTTGTAGCCCGATTGCGCGGGGGTCACCAGCAAGAGTTGTCCCCAGCTGGTTTGTGACACAGCAGCAAGGTCCTTGACAGGATCGAAACTCAAACCCGGGTAAAGGGCACGGTTCATCACCAGCGTGTTGACGCTCACCAACAAGGTGGAGCCATCAGGGGCAGAGCGCACCACCGCTTCGGTGCCGATGTTGCCCGAGGCGCCCACGCGGTTTTCGACCACGACAGGGCGGTTCAGGCGCTGCGACAGCTTGGGGCCGAGGGTGCGGGCGATCAGGTCAATGCCCGTGCCCGGGGTGAAGGGCACGATCAGTTTGAGCGGGCCTTGGTTGGCAACGCTTTGGGCTAGGGCGAGCGGAGATGCGGCCCCCATGCAAAGTCCTGCGCCCAACAGGGCAGTGACGTGTCGGCGTGACGGGTTCATTGGCAGGCTCTCCATGCGTTAGTATGCCAACGATTATTGACGAATCGGCCCCAGCACCTCATCCATAGAATCCCTGACCCATGGCCACACACGATCTTTACCAGCGTCCGGGCTTTTTGCTGCGCAGAGCGCACCAGATCTCGGCCTCGATTTTTGAGAGGGCTTGTGCTGATTTGGCTTTGACGCCAGCGCAATACGGCGTACTGCGCGTGATGCAAGACCACCCGGGCATTGACCAATCGAGTTTGGCGCGGGCCTTGGCTTTTGACAAAGTCACCGTGCTCCGTGTCATCAAGGGACTGGAGGACCGGGGGTTTTGCCACCGCGCCGTTTCACCCGACAACCGCAGGCAAATGGCCGTGCGCCTGACACCTGAGGGCGCCAAGCTGCTTCGTCAAGCGCAACAGCCGGTGCGGCAAGCTTATGAAACACTGTTGAGCCCGTTTGACGACGCCCAGCGCGAGCAGTTCTTGGGCCTCTTGTTGTTGCTCAACACCCAACTCAACACCGAAGCGCGGGCCAGCTTTGTACCGATGGCGTCAGGGTCCGATCCGGCCTAACACCGGCCTCATACTAAGGGATGGCTTGCACGTCTCAGTCGGTGCGAAACCTGTACTTGAGCTGAAAGCTCACCGCACCATAAAGGCGGTCTTTAAGAGGTGGAACCAGCGCCACATTCAGGCCCCAGTGGCCACTTTCCAGGGTGGCGGTGGGAATGACCGCTGGAAACCAGCCGCCGTTGTAGGCATTGGGGTAACCATTGAAAACCCCGGCCACAGCGCCCAGTTTGACGCCGGCATATGTCCAAGGCTGGACATAAACACCCAAATAGCTCGTGTCGGCATTGTTGCTGTTGCGAAAGCGCCCGCCGGTGGCTGACCAAGTGGGGTCGAATCGGTACTCCAAACCCACACCGGGGTTGGCGTTGCGCAAGCCTTTTCCAGTGTCAAAGTGCGCCGAGTAAAAGCCGGCATTGACCCAGAGGCGGCTGGCATCGAACTCGGCGTGGGCGGTCAGCGCCATGCTGGCGCAAAACAAGCAGGCCAGGCGTTTCATGACGTGACCAAGGTATGACTCAGAGCGACTTGAACACGTCAGCCGCGATTTGCACTGTCTGGGCAATGTCGGCTTCGGTGTGGGCGGCGCTCACAAAACCGGCTTCGTACAAAGCGGGCGCGATGTACACGCCGCCATCCAGCAAGCCGTGGAACAGCTTGTTGAACTTGGGGCTGTCGCTGGTCATGACTTTGGCGTAGTTTTGGGGCAGCTCGGGCAGCAAGAAAAAGCCAAACATGCCACCTTGGCAATCGCCCGAAAAAGGTACGCCCGCCGCAGCGGCAGCGCCCGTCAGGCCATCGACCAGGCTTTGGGTGCGTGCACCCAAGGCATCAAAAAAGCCGGGCTTGGCGATCTCGCGCAGCGTGGTCAGGCCACAGGCTGTGGCCACCGGATTGCCGCTCAAGGTGCCAGCTTGGTATACCGGCCCAGTGGGCGCCAACTGGCGCATGATCTCGCGCGGGCCGCCAAAGGCGGCCAAGGGCATGCCGCCACCAATCACTTTGCCCAGCACTGTCATGTCGGGCTTGAAGCCGGGGATGGCTTTGGCATAGACGCTTTGCGCGCTGCCCAAGGCCACGCGGAAACCCGACATCACTTCGTCAAACACCAACAAGGCGCCGTATTCGGTGCACAACTCGCGGCAGCGCTTCATGAAGGGCACGCTGGCGCGCACAAAGTTCATGTTGCCCGCAATGGGTTCGATCATCACGCAGGCCAACTCTTTACCGTGCAGGGCAAAAGTCTCCTCTAGGGCTGCGATGTTGTTGTACTCCAGCACCAGGGTGTCGCGCACGACTTCAGGTGGCACGCCAGCGCTGGTGGGGTTGCCAAAGGTGGCCAGGCCCGAGCCGGCCTTGACCAGCAGCGCATCGCAATGCCCGTGGTAGCAGCCTTCAAACTTGATGAACTTGCTGCGGCCCGTGGCGCCGCGTGCCAAGCGCAGGGCGCTCATGCCCGCTTCGGTGCCCGAGCTGACCAGGCGCACCATTTCCATAGAGGGCACGTGTTTCAGGATTTCTTCGGCCAGCTCGATCTCGCGTTCGGTAGGCGCACCGTAAGAGAAGCCGTCAAGTGCCGCTTTTTGTACCGCTTCGAGCACGGCGGGGTGGCCGTGGCCCAGGATCATGGGGCCCCATGATCCAATGTAATCAATGTATTTTTGGCCGTTGGCGTCCCAGAAATAAGCGCCTTGGGCGCGTTGCACAAATCGGGGTGTGCCGCCCACGGCGCGAAAGGCGCGCACAGGCGAGTTGACGCCACCAGGGATCACTTGGGCGGCGCGGTCAAAGAGGGTTTGGTTGAGGTCGGTCATATCGGGTCTCAGTGTTTGGTTTCGTTGAAGGGTACTTCAAAGTAATCGGCGCCGGGATGAACTTGCGGGCCTTCCTCGTCGTCTGTTGCTTCGCCTTCGGGCAGCGCCCAAAAAAGGCGGTCCGGAATGACCTGCCCCATGCCGGGCCGAAAGCCTTCGTCGAGGCAACGGTCCAGATAGTGCAAGGCTTCGCTGGTGGCCTCGGGCAAATCCATGCCGGTGGCCAGCAAGGCGGACAGGGCAGCGGTGAGTGTGTCGCCCGCCCCCGCAAATACCGCTTCGATGCGTTCGAATTTTTCATGGCCCAGCACGGTTTCGGGCGAAGCCAGCACGTTGTCAATGTGCTGGTCAGGCAAGGGCAGGCCCGTGACCAGGGTGTAAGGTACACCCAACTCGGCTGCCGCTTTGGCGATGTCGCGGGGTCCGGGGTTGCGCTCCCCGCTCCAGTCGGGCAGCAGCCAGCGGCGCAGCGTGCTGTGGTGGCCCACCAAGACGCTGGTCTGGGGCAACAACAGTTCGCGAAAAGCGTCCAGATAGGCGTCGATCTTGTCTTCTTCCCACCAAGACAGGTTGGGCATGTAGGCGACCAAAGGCACGCCGTCGTAGTCGTCGGACAGTTCGGCGATCACCGCCAGGGCTTCGGGGGTGCCGACGAAACCGACCTTGATGACCTGAACCGGCACGTCTTCGGCCATGGCGCGGGCTTGGTCGTGCACGGCTTCGTCATCGAGCGCAAAGAAATCGGTGATGCTGGTGGTGTCGCGGACATAGCTGCCGGTGCAAATGGGCATGCAATGGGCGCCAACCGAGGCCATGGCCACCGCGTCGCAGCTCAAACCGCCCGCCCCGCTGGGATCGTTGGCGTTGAAAGAGAGCACACATGCCAAGGAGGCCGATTCTTCTTCGGCCGGTACCTGCTCAATGTCGGGAATTTCAGGGCTGGAGTCGGTCATGCAAAAGTCGCATCTCAGGGGCTTCGGACCGGCTTCTCAGGAGGGCGATGGGCAGGCCGATACAATCAAAACATTCTATTCGACTCTCTGATTGCGACACGGTGATGGAACACAAAACTTGGATGTGCTTGATTTGCGGCTGGATTTACGACGAGGCCGAGGGTGATCCCGAGCACGGCATTGCACCGGGCACCAAATGGGAAGACGTCCCCATGAACTGGACTTGCCCCGAATGTGCGGCCCGCAAAGAAGACTTTGAAATGGTCGCGATCTGATCAGTCTGCGCTTTTCTTGACCACCGCATAGCGGGCCAGCGTTTTCTCGCGGGCTTCGGCGTGGTCCACGATGGGGGCAGGGTAGGTTTTACCGATCTCAACCCCTGCCGCTTGCAAGTCAAGGGGTTTGGCAAGCCATGGGGCATGCAGGTCTTTGGTGGGCAGGCTGGCCAATTCTGGCAAGTAACGGCGAATGAACTTGCCCTCTGGGTCGAACTTTTCGCTTTGGCTGATCGGGTTAAAAATCCGAAAGTAGGGCTGCGCATCACACCCGCTGGAGCTGGCCCACTGCCAGCCGCCGTTGTTCGCTGACAGATCGAAGTCGTTCAGGTGAGTGGCAAAGTACTTTTCGCCCCAGCGCCAGTCGATGCCCAAATCCTTCACTAAAAAGCTGGCCACCACCATCCGCAGGCGGTTGTGCATGTAGCCTGTTTGGTTGATTTGACGCATGGCCGCGTCCACCAGGGGGTATCCGGTGCGCGCTTCGCACCAAGCATCAAACAGTTTGTGGGCATGCGTGCCGTGTTCCCAACGGATGGCGTCGTAATCGGGCTTGAAGCTTTTACCTTCACCCACATGCGGATAGTTGTGCAGCACTTGCACATAAAAGTCGCGCCAAATCAGTTCTGACAACCACACGCTGGCCCCCACGCTGCCCGCCAGCATGCGGGGATGTGCTTCGCGGGCCAGTTGGCGGATGGACACGGTGCCAAAGCGCAAATGCACACTCAGGTAGCTGGGGCCTTTGACAGCCGGGAAGTTGCGGGTGTCCTCGTACTGGTCAATGCGCGTCAAGAAGTCTTGCAGCAAAGCCTGTGCACCCGACTCGCCCGTGGGGATTTTGAGGGCCTTCAAGTTGGTGGGCTCAAAGCCGATGTCTTGCAGGCTGTGCACCGGCTGCGCCAGATCATCGGGGCGGGGAGCTAGGCGCTGGCCCAGTGATGCCACTTCGTAGGCCTGCAGGTCTTCGGGCGTGACTTTCTTCAGCCAGGCATTTTTATAGGGGGTGAACACGCTGAAGGGCTTGTTCATTTGGGTCAGCACTTCGTTGCGTTCCATGACCACATGGTCCTTGTAGGTGTGCAGCACGATGCCGTGGTCAGCCAAGTGGCCGCGCACCTGGATATCGCGGGCCAGCGCATGGGGCTCGTCATCGTGGTTGGCAAACACGGCTTGGGCTTGCAGGTGGTGCGCCAGCTTGACGATTTTGTCTTTGGCCACGCCATGGCGCACGATCAGGCCAGCTTGAGGATGACCCGCCATCTCACGCAATCGGGCATCGACCTCGACCAGCGATTCGCGAATGAATTCGACACGGCGGTCGGCGCGAGGCAGAACGTCCAAAATTTCGGTGTCAAAAACGAACACCACATGCACCCGCTGGCAATGCTTCAGGGCATGAAACAAGGCGGCGTTGTCGGTCACGCGCAAGTCGCGGCGCAGCCAGACCAGGCCACAAGAAAAAGGGGTTTCCATCAGGGTTTGCCGGGTTGGATCAAGGAATGCACTTGTGGCCCAAGCCGCGAGGGCGGGACCGCTAAAATCGGTACATGACCGCTGATTCTGCCTCTATTGACCTCAAGCATCATTTCCTGATCGCCATGCCCGGGTTGGAGGACGAGACATTTGCCCGCAGCGTCATCTACATGTGCGAGCACAGCGAGCGCGGGGCCATGGGCCTGATCATCAACAAACCCGCTGACATCAGCATGCGCCTCTTGTTTGACAAGGTGGATTTGCCTTTGCGCCGCGAAGATTTGGTGCTAAACCCGGTGCTTCAAGGCGGCCCTGTGCAAACAGATCGAGGGTTTGTGCTGCACGACCCGGTCCAAATGTCGCCTGCCGACCAAGAAGGCGGTCCGATTTATGCCTCAACCCTGAGCGTGCCGGGGGGGCTTGAGATGACGACTTCCCGCGATGTCCTGGAGGCCTTGTCCTCTGGTGCTGGGCCCCGCCGGGTCTTGATCACGCTGGGTTATGCGTCCTGGGGGGAGGGCCAGCTGGAGTCCGAGTTGGGCGAAAACACATGGCTCACGGTGCCCGCGTCGGTCGATGTGATTTTTGACGTTCCCATGGCCGAGCGTTATGACCGTGCCCTTGACTTGCTTGGCCTCAAAAGCTGGATGCTTTCCCCTGAAGCGGGGCACGCATGAGCAGCGCCCCCGAAAACAGCGTCCCCGACCATCACCAGAGTTTTCTTGCCTTTGACTATGGCCTCAAGCGAACCGGCGTGGCCGTGGGCAACCGGTTGATGAAATCGGCCACGCCGCAAGGCACGATTGCCGCCGAAGGCGATGCCCGGTTTGAGCACATCGCCAAACGCATCAAGGATTGGCAGCCAGACGCGCTGGTGATTGGCGTGCCCACCCACCCCGATGGTGGCGAGCACGAAAACACCTTGCGCGCCCGCAAGTTTGGTCGCCAACTGCGCGGTCGGTTTGGTTTGGCGGTCTACGAGGTGGACGAGCGTTACACCACCACCGAGGCGCATTCTTATGGCGCCAAAGACGCCGATGCCGCTGCAGCGGCCATCATCCTGGACCAATTTTTGAGGAGCATCCCATGAGCGCACTCGCCCTGAATGCCGAAGCCCTTTATTTAGAGCTGTTGCGCGGTGTGCGCAGCCTGTGCACCACCCACACTCGTTTGGTGGGCATCACCTCGGGTGGTGCTTGGCTGGCCGAGCGATTGCACCGAGATTTGGCCTTGCCCGGTGAGCCGGGTCAGGTGTCGTCGGTCATGCACCGCGACGACTTTGCCCAGCGCGGTTTGTCGGCCGGGGGCCAGACCCACTTGCCTTTTGAGGTGGACGGCGCCGACATTCTGGTGCTCGACGATGTGCTCTACACAGGTCGCACGATTCGCGCTGTGCTCAATGAGCTGTTTGACTACGGTCGCCCCGCCCGCGTGCAGCTGGCGGTCTTGGTGGATCGCGGCGGGCGTCAGCTGCCCGTGCAGGCTGAGTTTGCCGCTGCACGTGTAGCCTTGCCCGAGACCCAATCGCTGGCGCTGGCCCGCGACCCGGCTGGCGCATTCAGTTTTGAAGTCAAAAACAAGGCCTGAACCCGACAAGGACACCATGCTTTACAAACGCAACAACCCCCAACTGAACAAAAATGGCGAGCTGATCCACCTGCTCTCCACAGAAGGCTTGTCCAAAGACATCCTGACCCATATCCTCGATACGGCGCAGGGCTTTGTCAGCGTGAGTGACCGCGAAGTGAAGAAGGTGCCGCTTTTGCGTGGCAAAAGCGTGTTCAACCTGTTTTTTGAAAACAGCACCCGCACCCGCACCACCTTTGACATCGCGGCCACACGTTTGTCAGCCGATGTGTACACGCTCGACATCGCCCGATCGTCGGCCAGCAAGGGCGAGTCACTGCTCGACACCATTGCCAACCTGAGCGCCATGGCGGCCGACATCTTTGTGGTGCGCCACAGCGAATCGGGTGCCCCGTACCTGATCGCTCAGCACGTCGCGCCCCATGTGCATGTGGTCAATGCGGGCGACGGCCGTCATGCCCACCCGACCCAAGCGTTGCTGGACATGTACACCATCCGGCACTATAAAAAAGACTTTTCGAACCTCACTGTGGCCATCGTGGGCGACGTGCTGCACTCGCGCGTTGCGCGCTCAGACATCCATGCGCTCACCACCCTAGGCTGCGCCGAAGTGCGGGTGGTCGGCCCCAAAACTTTGGTGCCAGCCGATATGGCGCAAATGGGCGTGCGTGTTTTTAACAACCTTGAAGAAGGCATCAAGGGCTGCGACGTGGTGATCATGCTTCGCCTGCAAAACGAACGCATGAGCGGTGCGCTTCTGCCCTCCAGCCAAGAGTACTTCGAAAGCTTTGGCCTGACGCCTGAAAAACTGCAACTGGCCAAACCCGACGCCATCGTCATGCACCCCGGTCCGATCAACCGGGGGGTCGAGATCGACTCTGCGGTGGTCGATGGCCAGCAAAGCGTGATCTTGCCGCAGGTGACTTTCGGCATCGCGGTGCGCATGGCGGTCATGAGCATCGTCTCGGGCAACGTCGCGTGAACAAAAGCCGATAAGGAAACAGACGATGAAACTCCTCATTCAAAACGGCCGCGTCATTGACCCTTCCAGCGGCTTCGACCAAATCGGCGATGTGGCGATCGCGGCTGGGCGCATCGTGGCCATGGGCCAGGCGCTTGCTGACTTCACGCCCAACCGCGTGATCGATGCCAGGGGCTGCATCGTGGCCCCCGGCTTGGTGGATTTGGCGGCACGCCTGCGCGAGCCCGGCCAAGAACATGCCGGGATGCTCGAGAGTGAATTGGCCGCAGCCGTGGCCGGTGGCGTGACCAGCTTGGTCTGCCCGCCTGACACCCAGCCCGTGCTCGACGAACCCGGTTTGGTGGAGATGCTGCGTTACCGCGCCGAAAAACTTCACCAGGCCCGTGTGCTGCCGCTGGGCGCACTCACGGTGGGACTGAAGGGCGATGTGCTGACCGAAATGGGTCAACTCACGGCTGCGGGATGTGTGGGCTTTTCTCAGGCAGAGGTGCCGATTCAAAGCACCCAAGTGCTGCAACGTGCCTTGCAATACGCCAGCACCTTTGGTTTCGCGGTGTGGCTGCGACCGCAAGAGCTGTATTTGGGCAAGGGCGTGGCCGCCAGCGGTGCTTTGGCCACGCGCATGGGTTTGTCGGGCGTGTCGGTGGCGGCCGAAACCATCGCTTTGCACACCATCTTTGAGCTGGTGCGCAGCACCCGTGCCCGGGTGCACCTGTGCCGCATCAGCAGTGCCCAAGGGGTGGACCTGGTGCGCCAGGCCAAGTCAGAGGGTTTGCCAGTAACGGCCGATGTGAGCATCAACTCACTGCACCTGACCGATGCCGACATGGGTTACTTTGACAGCCGAGCCCGCCTGACGCCCGTGCTGCGCCAGCAACGTGACCGCGACGCCCTGCGTGCGGGCTTGGCCGACGGCACGCTCGATGTGCTGGTGTCGGATCACACCCCGGTCGATGCCGACGCCAAGGCCTTGCCCTTTGCCGAAGCCGAACCCGGTGCGACCGGTTTGGAATTGTTGTGGAGTCTGGCCCTGAAGTGGGGCCAAGATGCCCAACTGCCCGTGACGCAAGTGCTCTCGCGCATCACGGCCGACCCGGCCCGCGTGCTGGGCACCACTTTGGGCAGCTTGCAAGATTCGGTGGGCCATTTGGCTGTGGGCGGCGTGGCCGATGTGTGCGTGTTGTCCACCGAAGGCCATTGGCTGGTAGCCGATGCCGCCTTGCGCAGCCAAGGCAAGAGCACACCGTTTTCGGGCTATGAATTGCCCGGACGTGTGTTGGCCACGGTGGTGGCTGGACAAGTGGCCTTCGAAGCTGCTTGATTGCAGGGCGCAGCATCAGCATGGGTTCTTTGGGCGCCGTTTGGAAATTTTTGCGCGGTTTGTGGCACGTGCTGAGGGGCATGTGGACGATTTACGTGCGCTTTCCCCAGTTCAGCCCCGAGCAACGTGAGATGCGTGTGCAAGCGTGGGCGCTGCAGTTTTTGGCCTTGTGGGGCGTGCACTTGCGGGTCTTGGGCCAACCTGTAGCAAACGGCCCCACGCTGATGGTGGCCAACCACATTTCGTGGCTGGACATATTGGTCATCCATGCGGCCAGGCACTGCCGTTTTGTCTCTAAATCTGATATCCGGGACTGGCCCTTGGTGGGCATGTTGGCCACGGGTGCTGGCACGCTGTACATCGAGCGCACCAGCCGCAAAGATGCGTTGCGCATGGTCAAGGAAATGGCCGATGCCATGAGGAATGGCGATGTGGTGGCGGTCTTTCCGGAAGGCACCACCAGCGATGGACGGGAGTTGTTGCCTTTTCATGCCAACCTGATTCAGGCGGCCATTCAGGCCGATGCCCCAGTGCAACCCATGTCTATCAAGTTCATCGATGCGCAAACCGGTGAGCTGAGCTTTGCGCCTTGCTACATCGGCGACGACACCCTGATCGGCTCCATGTGGCGAACCCTGAAATCCAGCCGCATCGAGGCGGTGGTGCACTTTGGCGAGCCCCAAGTTGCCAACGGCAGGGACCGCCGCGCTTGGGCGCAGGATTTGCGCCAAGACATCATGCTTTTGCGGGACGCCCCCTAGGCCCTTGACTCACCCGAACGGCCGTTGGGTGGCGTCTTTCAAACGAATTTGACGGGTTGGTACTTGGGGTCGGTGTGCTCACAAGCCTCGGCTTTGGCACAAGGCATTTGGCACAGGTCTCTGTCGGAGACCGGGCAGGCGCGGTTGAAGGTCACCACATGGTCCACTTCGGCGCGGATGCCAATCCATTCGCCGAGTTTGTGGTCGTGGTGGCTGGGCACGTGGGCCATCAACAGGTCACCGCTGGCCAAGCGCAAGGTGTACAAAAATTCAGAACCACGGAAGGCTTTGCGGATGATTTCGGCCTTCACGGGCGCGTCATCGTCGTGCACGATGTCATCAGCCCGCAAAAGCACGTCGCATTGCCCGTCCTCAAAAGCGCAGGGCAGGGGGCATTCGGCCACATCGCGCAGCTCGCCCACCGGGGTGCTCACCAAGATGTGCCCGTCCACTTCACGCAAGGTGGCGGGGGTGAACACGCCGTGGCCAATGAAGTCGGCCACAAAGCGGGTGGCAGGGCGGTGGTAAAGGCTGTAGGCATCGTCCCACTGGTGCAGTTGCCCTTCGCTCATGACGCCGATCACATCGCCAATGGCAAAGGCTTCAAGTTGGTCGTGCGTCACCAGCAAAGCGGTGGCTTGAGCGGCCTTGAGGATGTTGCGCACCTCTTGCGCCAAGCGTTCACGCAGGTCGATGTCCAGGTTGGAAAATGGCTCGTCCAACAGCAGCAGGTCGGGCCGAGGGGCCAAAGCACGGGCCAAGGCCACGCGTTGCTGTTGGCCGCCAGACAACTCGTGCGCAAAACGTTTGTCAGCGCCGTTCAGACCCACCAAATCCAGCACCTCGGCCACGCGGTGTTGGCGTTCGGCCTTGGACAGGTGGGCCAAGCCAAAGCCCACATTGCGGCCCACATCCATGTGAGGGAACAAGGCGTAATCCTGGAAAACCATGCCGATGCGGCGGCTTTCAGCGGGTTCGGTGTGTTGCGCGTCACTGACCACGCGGTCAGACAGCAGCACTTGGCCGCCTGAAAGTGGCTCCAGGCCGGCCACGGCCCGCAGCAAGCTGGTCTTGCCGCAGCCCGAAGGTCCAATCAAAACGCCAATGTCACCTGCCTTGAGGCTCAGGTTCACACCTTGCACCGCAGGTGCGGTGCTGCCGGGGTAGCGGATGTCCAGTTGACGCAGTTCAAGAAACATGACTTGGATTGTAGGCAGGTTGATCTGCGCTCCTACAATCCAAGCCTATGCTGACCACTTTGGCCCGCCGTTTATCGGGCCTCCCTTCCTTGCTGTTTGGTTTGCTGGCGCTGGCTTTGGCCTTGCCGGTTTTGACCGTGCTCGGCTCGTGGCTGCAGTGGAGCAGCGAGAGCGCCAACATCTTGCGCGAGATGGCTGCCACCGTGCTCCCCGATTACGCACTGACCACGCTGGGTCTGTGCCTGATGGTGGCGGTGGGCGTGACGGTGCTGGGCTTGGCCACGGCGGCGCTGGTCACGCTGTTTGATTTTCCAGGACGCGGCGTCTTTGAATGGTTGCTGCTTTTGCCGCTCGCCATGCCGGCCTATGTGGTGGCTTATGCCTACACCGACTTTTTGCAGTTCAGCGGGTCGCTGCAGGTGGCCCTGCGCGAGGCGCTGGGTTTGCAGGGCCGCTTGTGGCCCGATGTGCGCAGCGTCTGGGGTGCGGCGCTGGTGTTCACACTGTCGCTCTACCCGTATGTGTATTTGCTGGCCCGCACGGCTTTGGTGGAGCGGGCCTCGGGCTTGATGGAAGCGGCGCGCCTTTTGGGCGCACCGCTGTCAAGGCGTATCCGCGAAATCGCCTTGCCTTTGGCCCGCCCCGCTGTGGCAGCAGGTGTGGCGCTGGCGCTCATGGAGACCTTGGCCGACTTCGGCGTGTCCAGTTACTTTGGCATTCAGACTTTCACAGCCGGCATTTACAAAGCCTGGCTGTCGATGGACAACCGCATTGCCGCTGCCCAGTTGGCCACGGTGCTGCTGGCCGTGGTGGTGGTGTTGCTGCAGCTGGAGCAACGTGCCCAAAAGCGCATGCGTTTTAACCAGGGGCGTGGTGCGCGCCAGGGCTCTGCCGAGGCGCAGCCGGTGCAGCTGCATGGCATGCGGCGCCTGCTGGCGTGGACCATCTGCAGCTTGCCTGTGTTGCTGGGCTTTGTGTTGCCCGTGCTCATCATGTTGCGGGCCTTTGTGGGTGAGACCAGCGAAATGCCATGGGAGCGTTTTGGTCATTGGGCTTGGACCAGTCTGCGCCTGGGCGCCATCACGGCTGTGCTGGCTGTGGGCGTGGCCCTGGCCCTGGCTTTCAGTGCGCGCACCCGCGCCGACCGCATCAGCCAAGGCGCGATCCAGCTGGTGGGTTTGGGTTATGCCATCCCGGGTGCGGTCGTTGTGGTCGGTTTGCTGTTGCCATTGGGCTGGATTCAGCAAATTTGGCCTGCCTCGTCTGCAGGCGCTTGGATCACGGCCACTTCTTTGGGTCTGGTGTGGGCGTATTTGGTGCGCTTTTGCGCGGTAGCTTTGCAATCTGTGCAAAGCGGCTATGCGCGCATTCCGGCCAGTTTGGACGATTCGGCCCGCATGCTGGGCGTGACCGGTTGGGGATTGATGCGCCGTGTGCATGCGCCGCTGCTTCAGCGCACCACCATTGCCGCTGCCTTGCTGGTGTTTGTGGATGTGATGAAGGAGTTGCCCGCCACCATGGTGTTGCGCCCCTTCAACAGCGACACCCTGGCCGTGGTGGCTTACCAGTTGGCGCGCGATGAGCGCTTGGGTGAAGCGGCTCTGCCCTCATTGGCCTTGGTGTTGGTGGGTTTGATTCCGGTGATTTTGCTCAGCCGGACTTTGCGTCAACCAGCTGCCTGAGCACCCAAAAGGCCTAGCACCTGCTGGGTAAGTGGCCTTCAATCCCTTCGGGCCATCAAAGACTTTTCTTCCAGTATTTGCCGCACGATGGCCCGTGCGTGGTCCTCGGTCAGGCTGTATTCGTGGCGCAAATGTTCAATCGTCCGTTGCTCTTTGGCATCGACATGGCCGTCTTTGAGGAGTTCCTCGACTTCGGTGGTGAATTCCAGTTCGTGGGTGCGTACCCGTGCAGCAAAGGCCGAGGCCACGATGCCTGTCAGCAATGCCGCAGTCAAAATCCCCGACAAAGCGGTGAATGCGCCAATCACTTTGCCCCATGGCGACAGGGGGGTGACATCGCCATAGCCCACGGTGGTGATGGTCACGATGGACCACCACATGGCGTCAGGGATGGTGCCCAGTTTGTCGGGCTGTAAAGCGTGCTCGGCAAAGTACATCAAGCACGAGGTGATGAAGATGGACAACACCAAGAGGTAGAGCGCCGACACAAAAGCGTCTCGTTCGGCATAGATCGAGGCCATCAGGTCCTCGAGTGCGGTGGAGTAATGCGACAACTTCAAGATGCGCATGACACGGATGATGCGCAAAAAGCGCAAGTCAAGGCCCGGCAGCAAGGCTTGCAAAAAGAAAGGCAGGATGGCCAACACATCCACCAAACCATGAAAACTGAAAACGTAGGCCAGGCGCCGGCGGGTTATGGTGGCGTGCTTTAGAGGGTTTCTGTCGGCGGCTGTCCACAGGCGCAGCAAGTATTCAACGCTGAAGAAGGCCACCGATAGCATTTCAAACAGGCGCAGGCTTGGGCCGTACTGCGCCTCAATAGAAGGCACCGATTCCATGATCACAGCCAGCACGTTGCTGAGCACCATCAGGGTCAGCACCCATGAGAAGAAAGCCGCTGCCCTTTTGTCTTGTTGCCCTTGAAGCTCCAAAATCAATAACAGGCGTTGCCGTTGTGGATTGTTAGCGTGCATAGGGGCATCTTAGACAAGATAACGAGCCTGAATGACCGTCTGGATCAAGACATTGGTCATGGCTGATATAAAGAGGCTTGATTTTTGAGCGCCAGCATGGCGCTTTACCACTCCAAGGATTGCTGTTATGTCCCTCGACACACCGTTGCCCGTCTTGCCCCAAGTCAAAGGTTTCTTTGATCCCGGCACTTGGACCGTGAGCTATGTGGTCTATGCATTGGCCGGTTCGGCCTGCGCCATCATTGACTCGGTGTTGGACTATGACCCCAAGTCGGGCCGCACCAGCACGGTTTCGGCCGACCGGGTGATTGACTTTGTGCGCGAGCAGGGCCTGCAGGTGGCTTGGATTTTGGAAACCCACGCCCATGCTGATCACCTGAGCGCCGCACCCTATTTGAAAGCCCAGTTGGGTGGTCAAACCGCTATGGGCGCCCACATCACGGCGGTGCAAAAAGTGTTCAAGGGCATTTTCAATTTGGAGCCCGATTTTGCTGTGGATGGTCGCCAGTTTGACCGTTTGTTGGCCGATGGTGAAACCTTGCCTGTGGGCGATATGCCATTGCAAGCCTTGTCGGTGCCGGGCCACACCCCGGCATGCATGGCCTATCGGGTGGGCGATGCGGTGTTTGTGGGCGACACCTTGTTCATGCCCGATGTGGGTTCGGCCCGCTGCGATTTCCCCGGGGGAGATGCCCAAGCGCTTTACGCGTCGGTGCAAAGAATTTTGAGCCTGCCCGCGCAAACCCGGTTGTTTCTTTGCCACGATTACCCGCCCGAGGGCCGCACAGTGCAGTTTGAGACCACCGTGGCCGAGCAGCGCGCTGCCAACATCCACCTCAAAGACGGCATTGGTGAAGCTGATTTTGTGCGCATGCGCAGTGCCCGTGATGCCACTTTGGCCATGCCGGTGTTGATGTTGCCTGCAGTCCAGATCAATATCCGGGCTGGGGAAATGCCCCCTGCCGAGGCCAATGGGGTGGCTTACCTCAAGATTCCTCTGAACGCTGTTTGACATTGCTGGGTCGGCGGCTTTAGCTGAATTTGTGCATAAGCAAAGAACAAATCAATGGTTGGATGTCTGTTTGAAAATGGCCACAATGCGACATCGCCGTGTGGAGCGTTGCTGTGTGGCTGGTAACAGTTGCCCAAAATAAGAACCGTCGCCTGGATATTGGACAATCGGGCGAGAAGCCTACCAATGGAATTGACCCATGCCCGCCAAAACCCCATTAGAAGACAGCGTTTTGACCGACTCTGAAGAAGTCTTTGAAAAAGCCGCAGAGGTGTTTCGGGTGATGTCTGCGCCCATGCGGCTGCGCATCATCAGTGCGCTGTGCAATGCTGAGAAAAACGTCGGTGAGTTGCTGGCCGAAATCGACACCACGCAGCCCAACATGTCACAGCACCTGAACACGCTGTATCAAGCTGGGGTGGTGGGCAAGCGCCGCGATGGCGTGCAAATTTATTACCGCATCATCAACGAGCGGGTGGTCACGCTCTGCCGGGCGGTGTGCGTCCAGATCGCCAGCGAGTCCGATTGAAAGATCGGCGTCAGTTTAGAGTCGGGTTTTCACGGGCAAAGATTCGCCCTTGACGCGACTAATATCCATACTTAAGGAGAAACGAATGAAAAGAAACCTGTTGCTGCTGATCGGTCTGTTGGTCACAACGCTTTCCTGGGCGGATATCAAGGTCGTGTACCACCTGAGTGAGGGCATTCCTCAGGCTTCACGGGCGATTGGCAATATCCGTAACCACTTGGCAGCCGACCCCAAGGTCAAGATTGTGGTGGTGGCCCATGGTTTGGGCATCGACTTTTTGCTGGATGGTGCTGTCAACCAAATGGACCAAGCCTTTGCGGGTGGCGTCAGCGATTTGGCCAATAAAGGGGTGGAGTTTCGCGTTTGCAACAACACCCTGGTGTCGCGCAAAATTTCGACCGACAAGTTGTTGATGGAAGCCAAAGTGGTGCCTGCAGGCGTGGCCGAAGTGGCCACATTGCAAGCCAAGCAAGGCTTTGTTTATTTGCGTCCCTGAGTTGGCTGGGTGACACCAGCCATGCATTGATTTTTATCGAGGAAAACCCATGAAAATGAAACACCTTTTGGCGGCCGCCAGCTTGCTCGCCGTGACGGGTCTGGCGCAAGCCCAGATCGATCCCCTGCAGGCCCGCAGTTTGGCAGCATCTTGCGCAGCTTGTCACGGCACCGATGGCCGTGCACAGCCCGGCATGATTTCGTTGGCAGGCTCCAACAAGAACGACATGATCAAGAAGATGCAAGATTACAAGGCCGGTCGCGTACCTGCCGCTACCATCATGCACCAGCTCGCCAAGGGCTACACCGACGAGCAAATTGAAGCCATCGCCGGTTATTTTGCAGCCCAAAAACGATAAGGAAAATTGCCATGCAACGTCGTCATTTTTTACAAACCGGCTCCGCTTTGGGTGCCATGGGAATGGTTTCTGGCTGTGCCACCATCGGTGGTGGCAGCGGACCTAAGGTGGTGGTCATTGGTGGCGGTTATTCGGGTGCCACGGCAGCCAAATACTTGCGCATGTGGTCTGACCACAAAATCCAGGTCACCTTGGTTGAGCCCAACAATGCCTTCATCTCTTGCCCCATCTCCAACTTGGTGCTCGGCGGCAGCAAGACGATGGCCGACATCACCACCCCCTATGACAACCTGACCAAGCGCCACGGCGTCAAAGTCATCAAGGACCGCGTCAACACCATCGACGCTGACAAGCGCATCGTCAAACTGGCGGGCGGCACTGAGCTGAGCTATGACCGCCTGATCGTCTCGCCTGGTGTGGATTTCATGTGGGAAACCTTGCCCGGCATGAACCGCGCAGGCGCTAAAGAGCAAGTGATGCACGCCTGGAAGGCCGGCGAGCAAACCCTGACCCTGCGCAAGCAACTCGAAGCCATGCCTGATGGCGGCGTGTTCGCCATGTCCATTCCCTTGGCGCCTTACCGCTGCCCTCCCGGCCCTTACGAGCGCGCTTGCCAGGTGGCCGACTACTTCACTAAATTCAAGCCCAAGAGCAAAGTGCTGATTTTGGACGCCAACGACGACGTCACCTCCAAGCCTGCTTTGTTCAAGAAAGCCTGGACAGACCGCTACAAAGGCATCATCGAGTACCGCGGCAAGCACAACGTGACCGATGTGGATGTGGCCAACAAGACCTTGAAGTTTGAGTTCAACGAAGACATCAAGGCCAGCGTTTTGAACGTGATCCCCAGCATGCGCGCTGGTGACATTGCTGCCAACGCAGGCTTGGCTACAGCCAACAAGCGCTGGTGCGAGGTGGACTTCTTGACCTTTGAATCCAAAGCGGCCAAGAATGTGCACGTGCTGGGCGACTCGATCCAGATTGCGCCGGGCATGCCCAAATCAGGTCACATGGCCAACCAGCATGGCAAGACCTGTGCGGCTGCGGTCATTGCGTTGTTGATGGGCAAAGAGGTCAACAACATGCCGGTCTACAACAACACCTGCTACAGCTTCGTGAGCAGCAAAGATGTGATCCATGTGGCCAGCGTGCACCGTTATGATGCCGAGAGAAAGACCATGGTGGCTGTGGCTGGCGCGGGTGGTGTTTCGAGCGCGGCCAACGAACTGGAAGGCATCTACGCCTTGTCTTGGGCGCAAAACATCTGGGCCGACACACTGGCTTGATGCTTTGATGTCTCACCCCAAAACGCCGCAGTCTTTGGATTTGTGGCGTTTTTTTTGGTGGTTGTTTACATGGCCCAGCCCATGCTGCGATGGATGCGCCAAGAGATGCCCGCGCCCAACCAAATGGCGATCAACGTGAGCCAAGCGGTGACCGAGAAAATGGACCCACCGGTCAAGCCAGCGCCCACGGTGCAGCCGCCCGCCAAGACGGCACCAAAACCCATGAGGACAGCGCCTGTCAGGTAATGACCGAGTTTGTTTTCGGTTTTGAAGCCTTCAAATTTGAACTCGCCGCCCACCAAGGCACCCAACAAAGAGCCGACAAATGTGGCGGGCAATAAACCGGCATCAAAGCCCACGCTGGGTGATGTGGCGCTGGACAACACCCGCATCAACATTTCTGCCGATGCGCTGCTGAAGCTGAGGCTTTGGATTTGAATGGCTTCAAACGACTGTGACGCGATGGCTTGGGTCAAACCCCAACCGAGAGCGATGCTCAATCCCGTGACCAGTGCAAATGCGGCCAAGCTCCAGCGCTGGGGATGTGTTTTGAAAAAAAAGTAAAAACCGGTGGCCAGTGCCAACAAAGCCAGAGCCAGGCCACCCGATGCCCCAAGCCCTGTGATGTGGAGCAAGTCCCGCGACGGACCACCGTCCACAGCCCACCAGCCTGCCAAGGCTTTGCGAGCGGGAGCCAACCAGCCAGCAATGCTGGCTTGAACTGTGACCGCAAAGACCAAACCAGCCAACAAGGCACGCATGTTGCCGTTGGCTGACAAGATCAGCAAACGGCTGGCGCATCCACGAGTCAAGATCATGCCGGCACCAAAAAACAAGCCCCCCAGAACAGCGCCCGATATGCTGCTCGGCATGGCGATGTAGCGGGCGTCTGCAGGTTTCAGACCACCCATGAACACCAATGCCTGAACACCCACCAGGCAAGCCCCGAATGCCAGCCACCAGACGCTGAACCGATCGCGCGCCTGACCTTCGCAGCATTCAATCACGGCCGCACGGGCACAAAAGCGGCTGCGCTGGGCAGCAAAACCGAAAATGAAACCCACCAGGGCACCGGCCATGGCCAATACATGGGTGTCGCCCCAGGTTTCGAGCAAGCTTGCGAGATTCACGAATTTCTCCAATAATTCATTGGTTTCTTATATTTATTGGTGCCGAGTTGTCCAATCCTGTGGACAACGCAAAACCCGCTATTGTCCACTTTCTTAAATCCATGCCGTCAGTACTCTCTTTGCCAAACCAGCCAGCATGGCGCAGGCGTGACTGTTTGTTAATGGCTGGCTTGGCCTTGGGGTTTGGGCCCGCGCTCGCTCAACGCAGCGCCGCCACATTGCCTGCCGCGCAATCTTTGCCAGAAGAATTGGCTCGAGCGATTCAAAACAAACAACCCTTGGTGGTCATGGTGAGTCTGGACGGCTGTGTGTTTTGTCGCCAAGCGCGGCACAGTCACTTGTCGCCCATGCAAAAAGCCGGCACGGTCATCGTGCAGGTGGATATGCGCAGCACCCAGGCGGTGGTTGATTTTGGGGGCAGGCTATCGACCCATGACCAACTGGTCCGAGCATGGAAGGTGCCCATCGCGCCAACGCTTTTGTTTTTTGGGCCCCAAGGCAAAGAAGTGGCCGAGCGCATGGAAGGCGCCTATTTGCCCGACTTTTACGGTCCTTATCTGGAAGAGCGCATGGCACAGGGGCGCAAAGCATTGACGTCTCTTTGACCTTGTCAGCATTTCAGCCCAGTTCACCGAAGGCCAAACGGCAGTTGGCGTGTTCACGCTGCGTAAAGGCATGGTCAAGTTGTTGAGAGCCACTGCCGACGGCCGCGAGCGCATCGTGCGCGTGATGCGCCCGGGCGACGTGATTGGGCTTGAAGCCCTGGCCACCGCCCGCTACGACAGCGAAGCCATTGCCTTGGTCGAAGCCCAAGTCTGCCGCATCCCCTTGTCGGTGCTGCATCACCTGTCGGCCAAATCGCCAAGACTGCACAAACGCCTGATGCAAAAGTGTCAACAAGCCCTGAAAGACGCCGAAGACTGGCTGGCCGATCTGAACTTCGGCTCTGCCCGCCAACGCGTGGCCGCCCTGGCCCTGAAAATGCGCGATCCCGACCAACCCGGCATCACCACATTTTTTGCGCGGGGCCGAGCGGGGCCGCGCTTGTTGGTTGAATTGACAAAAGCAGTAATATGCCTCTCACGGTTAATCACCAAATCGTTTCTTGTCATCCCGTCAAGTCAAAAAGGAAATCATTGATGTCCCTTTCCATTCGATCCGTTCTTGCCGCTACGGCCATGTTGGTTGCCGCTTTGGTTGCCAATGCGCAGTCCGATTGGCCCAATCGACCCTTAAAGTGGGTAGTCCCTTTTGCCCCTGGCGGGCCTACCGATGCGATTTCGCGGGTGCTGTCTGCCCGTATGGCTGAGTCCCTGGGTCAAAGCGTGGTGGTTGAAAACCGTGCCGGGGCTTCCGGTGCCATTGGTTCGGAATTTGTCGCTCGCGCTGCGCCCGACGGTTACACGATTGTTTTTGGTACACAAAGTACTCACGCATCGAACCTGATCTTTTTCCCCAACATGGCCTTCGACCCGATCCGTGACTTTCAACCTTTGACGTTGGTTGGCACCGCCTGCCTAGCGCTGATCGTGCCGCCGAGCGTGCCGGCGACCAATGTCCGCGAGCTTGTCGATTGGTTAGCGCGGCAGGCTGGTGCGGCCAGCTACGCAACAGCTGCAGCGGGCAGCGCCCAGCACGTGGCGGCCGAGTTGCTGCTGCGAAACAGCAATGTCAAAGCGACCCATGTGCCTTACAAAGGCAGCGGTGCTGCCATGCCGGATCTGCTTGCCGGGCGCATCAGTTTCATGTTTGACAACTTGCCCTCTTCTTTGCCTTTGGCCCGCTCTGGCAGGGTGCGGGCACTGGCTCAGACTTGCGCCAAGCGCTCGCCTGCAGCCCCCGATTTGCCAACCATGGTGGAAGCCGGCTTCAAGGACTTTGTGATCGAGGGCTGGTATGGCCTGTTTGCGCCGGCGCGCACGCCACGCCCTATTGCTGAACGATTGTCGGCGGAAATCAACAAGGCTTTGCGTCATCCAGAATCGATGGAGCGTTGGAAGACGCTGGGCTTTGACCCTATTGGAACCAGTCCTGACGCTTTGGCCGAGCGGCAGCGCGGCGATCTTGATTACTGGCGTCGCATGATTGAATTCACTGGTGTGAAGGTTGAGTGAAGCCATGTCGGATTTCGATCTAAAAATCACTGGCGGGGTGCTGATTGACGGCACGGGCAGTCCGCGACGCCAAGCCGATGTGGGTGTGAAGGACGGACATGTCGTGGCGATCGGCGATGGGCTGGGTTCTGCCCGGCAGACGCTCGACGCGCAGGGCTTGGTGGTTGCACCGGGTTTTGTGGACATCCACACCCATTACGATGCCCAAGTCTTGTGGGACTCCGAGCTGACGGTCTCGCCTTGGCACGGGGTGACCACAGCGGTGTTGGGCAACTGCGGATTTGGCGTGGCACCGACACGACCCGAGCACCGTGATTTGATTTTGCGCACGCTTGAGCGTGTTGAGGGTATGAGTTTGTCGGCTCTGGAGGAGGGGCTGGGCAGTCCATGGCCTTTTGAGACCTTCACGCAATACATGGATCTGCTTGAGCGCACGCCTTTGGGTATCAATGTGGCAGTGATGGTGGGCCACACGCCGGTGCGCTTGTGGGTCATGGGTGATGAAGCGACGACGCGTGCGGCCACCGCAACAGAGGTGGCCCAGATGCGAGCATTGGTTCGCGAGGCCATGGACGTGGGCGCCGTCGGCTTTGCCACGTCGGTCTCTAAGGTTCATGTGGGCTATGCGGGCAGACCCGTGCCCAGTCGTCTGGCCGACTTCGCAGAAATGCTGGAGATTGCGCGAGCAGTTGGCGAGTCCGGACACGGCTTGATCCATTACAACGTTGGGCGTGAGCCTCTGTGGCATGCGTATGAGCAACTCCACGAAGTCAGCGGCAGGCCTGTTGTGTGGACTTCGCTTCTGGCTGGCTCGCTTGGGCCTGGATCGCACCGTGCTCAGCTCGAGCAGGCCGCGCAGCAACGCTTGCGGGGTTTGCCCATACATGGTCAAGGTGCCTGTCGTCCCATACAGTTTGAGTTTGACTTTCGCTCACCCGTGGTGTTTGACACTTGGGCCTCCTTCGAAGCGGTTCGTCAGGCGGACGATGAGGCGCAGCGCCGTGCCGTTTACAGCGACCCGGAGTTTCGCGCCCGGCTCAAGCGCCAGGTTGCCGGTCGCTGTCCGGACGATGCTTGGTTCGCCGGTAAAGAAGCGGAAGGTGATACGCGAAGGGCATCATTCCGTGAGATGGTCGTTTCTGGGGCGACGGATACAAGCCTGCTCGAACGCAGGCTGGTTGATTTGGCGCAGGAGCGCCAGGTCGATCCGGTTGACCTGATGTTGGATCTGGCCCTTGCCAGTAATTTACAAATGCGCTGGCGAATTGCGCTGCTCAATTTTGATGAAACTGAAGTCAGCGAGATATTGGCCGACCCCCATGTGGTCTTGGGGCTGGGCGACGGTGGCGCGCACATGAGCCAGTTGTGCGATGCGTGTCATCCGACTTATCTTCTGGGCCATTGGGTTCGTGAACGCGGTGCTTTGAGTTTGGAAGAAGCGGTGCGGCGTCTGACCTCGCACCCGGCTGATGTATTTGGATTGCATGACCGTGGGCGGGTGGCTTTGGGGTTGCCCGCCGATCTGGTTGTTTTTGACCCTGAACGCGTCGATGCGGGTCCGCTTGAGCGAGTCTACGATCTGCCTGCCGGACAAGACCGCTTGATCAGTCAAGCCATTGGCATCGAAGCCGTTTTTGTCAATGGTCAGCGCTTGGGATCACAGCCTCAAGCGGCCGGCAGGCTGCTGCGGCAGCGGTCCAATCCAGCTGTCTGAGTTGGCTCGATCCTCAATCCAGTTGGCAATCACACGGTCGGCCGTTGTTTGAAAGTCAAAAGATTGGATGACCCCGTCCGCTTATTCCACCAAAAATACCCCACAGATGCGCAATGAGCTGTGGGGTTTTCTTTGGGTCTGGCGCAGCGTTAAATGGCGACCACGGTCAGGCGGTTTGCTGCCACGCTGGAAAATTTTCAGTTGAGCCTTAAAGCAGACGATAGACTTTTGATGCCTTGTCAGGAACTGAATTTATCCAGGAGGCCGTCGGACAATTGCCTTGAATCGATTCCGTTGCTGTCCAAACTGGACAGCAGCTGCCTGTGAGCGCGGACATGGGGCTTCTCGTAGAACAATTGATTTGTCTCAAATCGTTCGTATTTCAAGATGCCAAGATGCCTTCTCTGAATGAGGAGACACCATGCCAACCAACCCCACCCCCACCGAAACATGGGCTCCAAACTCAGCGCTGAACCGCAGGCAGTGGTTGCTGGGCTCGGCAGGCGCTGCCGTTGTGGCCAGCGCTGCGCCCGTCGCCCAGGCAGCCAAAACCAAAACGCAGGCGCACATCGTGATTTTGGGCGGTGGCCTGGGCGGCATTGCCGTGGCCAACCGGCTCCATGCCTTGCTCGACGGGGCCAAGATCACCCTGATTGACCGCAAGGAAGAGCACAACTACCAGCCCGGTTACACCCTGGTGGCCACGGGTGTGTGGCCTGTGAGCAAGGTGCGCGACCGCAATGCCGATTTCCACCCGCCGCAGCTCAACTGGATCAAGGACATGGTCAGTGAGCTGGACCCTGCCAGCAATTCGGTGGTCACGGCGTTGGGCCAGCGCGTCAAGTACGACTACCTGGTGGTGGCCATGGGCACGCACCAGGATTGGTCACTGATCGAGGGTATGGATGTGAACGCGATTGGCCAAAAGGGCCTGACCAGCGTGTACCCCAGCCCCGAAGCGGCTCAGGCCACTTGGGCCAGCATGGACGCGTTTCGGCGCAAGGGTGGCAAGGCGGTGCTGACCCTGCCCGCCACACCCCTCAAGTGCGCGGGTGCGCCGCTGAAGATGACTTTCATGCTGCGCGACCGCCTGGCGCAGTCGGGCACGCTGGACCAATCCAAAGTCACGTTTTACTCTGCGCTGGGCACTGTTTTTGGCGTCAAGGTGGTGAACGACAATGTGCTTTCTCGCTGGCGTGATTTGGGCATCGCGGTCGAGACCACGCAAAAGCTGCAGGGCATCGACATCGGTGCGCAGCGGGCGCGTTTTGTCTCGCCCGAAGGTGTGAGCACCGAGGTGCCTTATGACTTCATCCATGTTGTGCCGCCCATGCGTGCGCCCGATGCGGTCAAAAATTCCGATCTGGCCTGGAAAGTGGGCCCCTATGCCGCAGGCGGCTGGCTGGAAGTGGACAAGGACACCCTGCAGCACCGCCGCTACCCCAATGTGTTGGGTGTGGGCGATGTGAATGGCACACCGCGGGGCAAGACGGCAGCCACCATCAAAAAGAGTGCGCCCATCGTGGCAGAGCATTTGGTAGACGTGATCGCGGGCCGTGCACCCGGACAAAAGTTTGATGGCTACACCTCGTGCCCGTTGATCGTGAAAGAGGGCTCGGCCATGCTGATCGAGTTTGACTACGCGGGTAAGCTCACGCCTTCGCTGCCCATGATCGAGCCACTGCAGGCGAGTTATTTTGCTTGGCTGATGAAATACCGCATGCTCAAGCCTGCCTACATGGCGACGCTGAAGGGCCGGGTTTGAAGCACACTCAAGACATCTGGAGACGCACATGTATGAAGTCTGGCTGGCGATGAGCATCGCCTACGAAACGGCCTTAGGCCTGCTGCCCGCGCTGGCACCCTTGGTGTTGATGTGGGCCGTGATGATGGTGATCAACCGCAAGAAGCTCAAGCAGGTCAAGCTCGCAACGCTGGCCTCGGTAGCTGTGCTGGTGGCGTTGGTGGCCGTTGTGGCTTTGCCGTCCATGACCAAATCATCCTTGGTCAACATGACTTACTGGGTTGATTGGGCCGCTCTATTGGGCATGGCCGCAGGTGTTGGCGTGGCGGCAGCGTTGCTGACTTGGCCTGTATTGGCCATGCGGCAACGCTGACATCAGCATATATAGGCCGTTCAATCTGCTCAACGCAGCCATATGAAGTCCTAAACGGTCATGAACAACTGAAACACCGAATTGGGGGCTTTCGGGATCAACGGGGGCGCCAGGGGCTTGAGCTTGAAGCGGTTCTGGATTGGAGCTTCTTCGGGAGTTTCCACGGCGGTCAGGTCAACGAAGTCCGCCAATACGAATTGACTCAAGGTGTCGATCACCACTTGTTCCAAGCCCAACTCAAATTCAGCTGGCGCGGACAAGCCCTCGGTGTCGTGTTCTTGCTGTGTCAAGGTGCTCTCAAAGGCAGAGGCGATGTCCCACATGGATACCAAGGCGATGTCGCCTTGGATGTTGTAGCCGCCACCCGGGCCTTTGTTGGCACTGACGATGTGGTGGTCTTTCAGCGGCTTGAGAATGCTCTCAAGGTTGGACACCGACAACTTGAGTCGGTTGGACAAGGTGGTGGTGGAGACCCGGCCTTTGTGCTGCAGCTCGGCGATGACCACGCACACATCCAAGGCATTGATGGTTCGGTTTGAAATCATGGCGATCAGCTCCTTTGAGTAGGATTCTGAGGTATTTATCTACGCAAATGGTGAAAAACCTAACAAAACTTTGTTTTTCATCATAAAATCTACGCAATACCTGCTCATAGGCGCTGCTTTGACCCCTCGTTCATCTTCAAGTCCCATGTTCCGCATCGGCGCCGTCTCCAAAACCACGGCCATTCCGGTGTCGACACTGCGCATATGGCAAACCCGTTACGGTGCTTTCAGTCCCGTCAAAACCGAGGGCAACCAACGCCTGTTTGGCGAACCCGATGTGTCGAAGGCGCTTTTGCTCAAGCAGTTGATTGGGGCAGGGCACGCCATCGGGGCCATTGCCCACCTAGATCTGGAGCAGTTGCGCCGCCTGTCCAGCCAAGACGTGCGCACACCATCTGCTGCAACCGCGTTGGCTTTGCCGGTTTGCTTGGCGGTGGTGGGTTTGGGATTGGCCAACAGGCTCGAGTCGATCAAATTTGCCTCGGTCTTGAGCCAGCACCGTATTCAGGTCACCGATGTGTTGGAGGATTTGGCCTCGGTCAGCCATGCGCCTTTGTCCGACAAGCCGCAGGTCTTGTTGGTCCGGGTCAGTTCGCTGCAGGACTCGGTTTTTTCTGCCATCCAGACTTTGACCCAGCGCCACGCTTTTGCCCAGACCATCGTGCTGTACAACTTTGCTCCCGATGTGGTGGTGCAAAGCATGAAGCGGGCGGGCATGATCGTGCGGCGAGACCCGATCTCTGACGGTGAGTTGGCCGAGTTGTTGCAATCGATCTTGTTCGTGGACCGCAGTCGGGCCGAGGAGTTCGGTGGCCAAGGTGCGGTGATTGCCAGCCGCAAATACTCAGACCAGACCTTGCGCCGCGTAGCCGGTATTTCGACCAATGTGCTGTGTGAATGTCCGAGGCATGTGGCCGAGCTGATTGCCCAGTTGGCCAGTTTTGAGGAATACAGCCAAGAGTGCTTGAACAAGAACGCCGAGGACTCGCACTTGCATTCCTATCTGCGCTCAATCTCAGGGTCAGCGCGTTCTTTGTTCGAAAACGCGCTGGAAAAAATCGCTGAGCACGAAGGCATTGATTTGAGAGAAATGCCCCGCTGAGCGAGGTCCACCTTCACTGCGGTGTGAAAACGGACCTGTCGTCGGCGTTTTTCTCATACTGCCGGGCAATATTGGCGCAGACCAAGTCGCACATGGCATAGATGGAAGGGTCGGAGACTTTGTAGAACACGCTGGCCCCTCGGCTTTCGCGGTTCACGATACCGTGTTGCGCCAGATAAGACAGGTGGCGTGAGACATTGGCGGCTGAGTAGCCCGATAGCTGCGCCAGTTCGCCCACGTTGTACTCCTTGTCACGCAACAGATTCAGGATTTTCAGGCGCGTCGGTTCCGACAGCGCCTGGAAATAGGCCGCAATCTGTTCGAGTGCTTTGGCGGGTAAGTCTTTCATGGGTGTTCCAAGGCACATTGTAAAGATGCCAATTATTTGAGAATGGTTGAAGAGCTTTTTGTTTTATTGTATTATTGCGAATATACGCAAACAACCAAATAAGCAAACATCGATGTTTTGCTGGAAAACCTCAAATGAACAGACAATGGATATGGGCATCGGCCATGGCAGTTGCTGCTTTGACCAGCATCCCGATTTGGGCCAATCCCGAGAAGACAGCGGTCAAAAGTGTGGCCGCCCAAGCCAGCACGGCGGGGACCCAGGAGGTGAGTCTGGATGCCGTGGTCGAGGCCGTGCGACAGGCCACCTTGTCTGCCCAAGTGCCCGGAGCCATTGTGAGTTTGAACGTCAAGGCCGGTGACCGGGTGCGGGCCGGGCAAGAGCTTCTGCGCATTGACGCCAGCGCTGCTCAGCAAAACGTAGCGGGCAGCACTGCCCAGCTTGAAGCAGCGCAAGTGGGCTTGCGCGTGGCCAGCCAAGATCTGGCGCGACAAAAGCAGTTGTTTGAAAAGCAATACATCAGCCAAGGCGCACTCGACCGCACGCAGGCCCAGTACGAAGCCGCCCAAGCACAGGTGCAAGCCCAGCAAGCCCAAACCCGGGCGGCACAAACCCAGACAGGTTTTTTCAGCGTGCGCGCGCCATTCAATGGGGTGGTGTCTGATGTGCCCGTCACCTTGGGTGACATGGCCATGCCGGGCCGCCCCTTGGTGACCTTGCACGACCCCTCGGCAATGCGCGTGAGCGCGGCAGTGCCGCAGTCCATGATTGAAGGCGTGCGCGGCCAGATGAAATCGGTTCGCTACGAGATCGCGGGCCAAAAGAGTGTGGCAGCGGCCAGCGTGCAACTATTGCCCACCGTGGATCCGGTGACCCACACTGCGCAGTTGCGCATGGCTTTGCCAACGGGTGTTGATGGCTTGGTGCCTGGCATGTTCGCCCGAGTTTGGGTGCCTGGCAGCTCGGCCAGTGCGGTGCCTCAAAACGGGGTCAAAGATGCTGCCCAAGTTGGCCGCGTCTTCTTGCCGCTCACAGCCATCGTGCGCCGTGCCGAAATGACAGGTGTTTACGTGGTGGACGCGCAAGGCCAACCACGTTTGCGCCAGGTACGCTTGGGCCGCACCACTGGCCAGTCCGTCGAGGTGTTGTCTGGGGTGAGCGTGGGTGAGCAGGTGGCGACAGACCCCGTCAGCTTGGTTAAAAAACTGCCGAAAGCAGCCCCATGACTGAGCAAAAAATGGGCATTTCGGGACGCATTGCGGCAATGTTTCAGCGCGCGCAGATCACGCCTTTGTTGGCACTGATGGCGTTTTTGCTGGGCGTATTTGCCGTGATGGTGACGCCCCGCGAAGAAGAGCCGCAGATCAATGTGACCATGGCCAACGTGATTGCGCCTTTCCCGGGCGCGTCGGTGGGCGATGTGGAGCAAATGGTGGCCATCCCGGCCGAGCAGGTGCTCTCCAAGATCGCCGGTGTGGAGCATGTGTACTCGGTCTCGCGCCCGGGCGTGGCGATCCTGACGGTGCAGTTCAAGGTGGGTGTGCCGCGCACCGAGGCGCTGGTTAAATTGCACGACACGATCCGCGAAAATTCTGACTGGTTGCCCCGTAACCTGGGTTTGCCTGAGCCTCTGATCAAACCCAAGGGCATCGACGATGTGCCCATCGTGTCCCTCACTTTGCACGGTAAAAACGCGGATGTCAGCGCTTTTGATCTGGAGCGTGTGGCGCACAGCATCGAAGCCGACATCAAGCGCGTGCCTGGCACACGCGATGTGGTCACCATCGGCGGGCCGCGCCGAGCTGTGTTGGTGCAAATTGACCCACAGCGCATGAACGGCTCGGGTGTGACGGTGCACGACTTGCGCGTGGCCTTGCAGTCCGCCAACCTGGGCTTGCCTGTGGGGGATTTGTTGGGTGCCAATCAGAGTGTGGCCGTCGAGGCAGGTCCACACCTGGCGCAAGCCAGCGATGTGGCCGATCTGGTGGTGCAAGTGGTGCAGGGCAAGCCCATCTTTATGAAAGATGTGGCCAGCGTGAAAGACGGCCCCATGCCCGCCGAGCGTTATGTCTGGCACGGCAACAACGCCAAAAATGGCGGTGAAGAGTTCGTCGCCGTGACGCTGTCCATTACCAAAAAATCGGGCGAAAACGCCATCGATGTGGCCAATGGCGTCAAGCGCCGGGTCGAGTTACTTCAGGGCACCGTAATCCCTGAGGGCGTAGCGGTGGTGGAGACCCGTAATTACGGTGAAACCGCCAACGACAAGGCGCAAAAGCTGATCCAGAAATTGCTGTTTGCCACCGCGTCGGTGGTGGCTCTGGTGTTCATGGCGCTGGGCCGCCGCGAGGCCGCCATCGTGGGTGTGGCGGTCATCTTGACGCTGACCGCAACCTTGTTCGCCTCTTGGGCCTGGGGCTTCACGCTCAACCGCGTGTCGCTGTTTGCGCTGATTTTTTCCATCGGCATTTTGGTGGACGACGCGATCGTGGTGGTGGAGAACATCCACCGCCACCAGCAGCTTTACCCCGGCAAAACCATCCGCGAGATCATCCCTGGCGCGGTGGACGAAGTCGGCGGCCCCACCATCTTGGCCACGTTCACCGTGATCGCCGCTTTGTTGCCCATGGCTTTTGTGAGTGGCCTGATGGGGCCCTACATGAGCCCGATCCCGATCAATGCCAGCTTGGGCATGTTGTTGTCGCTGGCCATCGCCTTTGTTATCACACCCTGGTTGTCGGGCATGTGGATGAAGCCGTCTGGCCACGCGCACGATGAGAGCGCAAAGGGTGGCGGTCACACCGGTCTGAGCGCCAAACTCGAACCCCTGTTCGAAAAAATCTTCAAGCCCTTGCTCGATGCGCGAACCGGTGCACGCAACCGCAAGCTGTTGGGGCTGGGTGTGGCCAGTCTGATTGTCTTGTCTTTGGTTTTGCCCGCCACGGGTTTGGTCATGCTCAAGATGCTGCCCTTTGATGACAAGTCGGAGTTTCAGGTGGTGGTGGACATGCCTGCAGGCACGCCTTTGGAGAAAACCGCTGCTGTGATGCGCGAGCTGGGCGGTCATCTGGCCACCGTGCCCGAGGTCATGCATTACCAGGCCTATGTGGGCACGGCCTCACCCATCAACTTCAACGGTTTGGTGCGCCAATACTACCTGCGTGCGGCTGCCGAGTTGGGCGACATCCAAGTGAACTTGGTGGGCAAGTCCGAGCGTAACGACAAGAGTCATGTGATCGCCACGCGTGTGCGTCCGGCAATGCAAGAGATTGGTCGCCGCCATGGGGCCAACGTCAAGGTGGTAGAAGTCCCGCCTGGCCCGCCCGTGATGTCGCCTATCGTGGCCGAAATTTATGGGCCTGATGCCCAAGGCCGTCGCCAAGTGGCCAAGGCCGTGCGTGCCGTTTTTGAAAAAACCGATGGCGTGGTGGACATCGATGACAGTTCCATTGCCGACTCGCCTCGCAAGCTGCTGCTGGTGGACCGCCGCAAAGCTGCGGTGCTGGGCGTATCGCAACAGGCCATCGTGACCACCTTGCGTGCCGGTTTGGCGGGCGAGTCGGTGACTTATTTGCACGATGGCAGCAAGTACCCGGTACCCGCCTTGGTTCAGCTGCCCGAGCAGTTGCATGGCGATCTGGATGCCTTGCTGCAGCTGGGCGTGAAAAGCGCCACCGGCAAGGTGGTGGCCATGCGAGAGTTGGTCACCGTGAGCGACACGCTGCGAGAGCAACCCATCATCCACAAAGACCTGCTGCCCGTGAATTTTGTCAACGCCGACATGGCCGGCAAAGTGGACAGCCCCTTGTATGGCCTGTTCAAGATGCGCGGCGACATCGCGAAGATCAAAGGCCCGGACGGTGAGCGGATAGAAGAGTACTTTATCCACCAGCCCGAAGACGCGTGGCGCGGCTACAGCATCAAGTGGGATGGCGAGTCGCAAATTACCTACGAAACTTTCCGTGACATGGGCGCAGCCTATGGCGTGGGCCTGATCCTGATCTATTTGTTGGTAGTGGCGCAGTTTGGTTCATACCTGACGCCGCTCATCATCATGGCGCCGATTCCTTTGACCATCATCGGGGTGATGCCGGGCCACGCCTTGCTGAATGCACAGTACACCGCTACCAGCATGATCGGCATGATCGCGCTGGCGGGCATCATCGTGCGCAACTCAATCTTGCTGGTGGACTTCATCCACCTGCAAGTGAACAGCGGCCTGGACTTCAAGCGGGCCATTGTGCAGTCGGCCATCACGCGCGCCCAGCCCATCATGCTCACGGGCCTTGCGGCCATGATCGGCGCGTTTTTCATTGTGGACGACCCGATTTTCAATGGTCTGGCCATCTCGCTGATCTTCGGCATCTTTGTGTCCACGGTATTGACGTTGGTCGTCATCCCGACTTTGTACTACGTGGCGTACCGTAAAAAGTACGGCGCTTGATGTTCCCTTTCTTTCAATCATCGGAGTTACTCATTATGAAATCTTGGCAAATCGTTCGTTTGGTCGCAGGCACTTTCATCTTGCTGTCCTTGGCTTTGGGTGTTCAAGGCAGCCCCATTTTTGTGAGCCAATGGTGGTTGGCCTTTACGGCATTTGTGGGGGCCAACCTGTTGCAAAGCGCCTTGACGCAGTGGTGCCTGATGGAGTCCATCTTGCGCAAACTGGGTGTCCAAGCGGGCAGTTGATGGGCGTCCTGCATGAAAGGCTTAGCCTTTCGTGCGCCACAACTTTGAAGAGAGTCAAGGGCCACTCTGATGGCCGCTTTTCTGTAATGACATGGGCGCTTTCAATCACCGTCACTCAGTAAAATCCCTGACGCCGAAATGGGTCTGGGTTGTGCTGATCCGCATTGATTTCGGTTAAATTAGCGATTAGTTATATTCACCCCCCCTCTTGATGGAGTTTTGATGAAATTGATTTTTGCTGTGGCCGCTGTGGCTGCATTGACGTCTGCCCCAGCCTTTGCCAACTTGGACATGGCGAAGAAAAACAACTGCATGGCTTGCCACGCAGCTGACAAAAAAATGGTTGGCCCCTCCTACAACGATGTGGCTAAAAAATATGCAGGTCAGAAAGATGCAGCAGCCAATTTGGCCAAGAGCATCAAGGCTGGTGGTGCTGGAAAATGGGGCCCTGTGCCCATGCCCGCACAAGCCGCTTTGAGCGATGCGGATGCTCTGACATTGGCCACTTGGATTCTGGCGGGTGCCAAGTAAAACAGCCATTCGCGGTTTGTTTGAATCGACAATGTAAAAGCGCGATGGGTATTCGAGGCTTCTGTTTGCCGCTCGAGGTGCACACTTTGAGCGGTTTTTTTTTGCGGAAAATACTATGAACTTCATCAAGTTTCTGATGGTGGTGAGTCCCGCAGTGGCGTTCACGGGTGCTGCATTGGCCCAACACGCTTTTTTTAAAGAAGCCGACTACAAGCTCGGTGAGAAATTGATCGCGGAAAACAAGTGCGTGGCATGCCATGTGTCCAAAGTGGGGGGCGATGGCAGCGCCATGTACAAACCCCAGGGACGAATCAATACGGCTGGTTTTTTGCGAGGTATGGTTGAGCAATGCAACAGCCAGCTGAACTTGGGTATGTTTCCGGAAGAAGTGACTTCTGTGGCTGCGGTTCTCAACCGAGACCATTACAAATTCAAGTGATCAGGGTTGGTCCTGACTCGAATGTTGTCTCCGTGTAATCCCTGATTCAGATTCATTGCTTATCGTATATATTCGCACATCCGAATATACTGACTTAATGACCATTTGAGCTTGAGCCGTGTGGTTTCTGACTGTTGCCACTCGTCTCACTGTGTCAGCGAATGGCAGTTTGGAAATGGTCGAGATGGCCCACCCAGAACCAGGAGTTTGTGTGAACGAAGACACCATCAATTCAGGAAGAGTGCAAAAAGCACCCGAACACTTTCTGACCCCCAGCGGCGTCAAGGAAGTCTTTGCCGAGGGCAAAAAGGGCCGCCGTGATTTCATCCGCAACGCTTTTGCTGCTGCTGCTGCGGGTGCCGCAGTGCCCATGGCCATGTCGCAGGGCAATCCGGTGCCGATTGAGGGGGGTGATCCCCATATTTTGAATCTCCCTGAGCACACCACAGGCCTGGGACAGGGTGTGGCAACAGAAGGCTACGGCAAGCCTTCTCAGTACGAAGCCAACTTGCAACGCCGCCAAAGCCCTGGGTTGACGCAAACCACGCAAGCTTCGGTGTCGTTCGCGCCACTGCAGTCCTTGTTTGGCATCGTCACGCCGAGTGGTTTGCACTTTGAGCGGCACCACCAAGGCTGGTGGGACATCGACCCTTCCAAGCACCGATTCATGATCAATGGCATGGTCAAAAAAAACATGGTCTTTACCATGGACGAGATCATGCGTTTGCCATCGGTCTCGCGCTTCGCCTTCATCGAGTGCGGTGCCAATACGGCGACCGAATGGGGCAACGTGGCGGTGCCCACGGTTCAGTACACGCACGGCATGATCTCTTGCAGCGAGTTCACGGGCGTGCCGCTGATCACCTTGCTCGAGTTGGCAGGTGCTGATCTGAAAAAACGTAAGTTTGTTTTGGCTGAGGGCGCCGATGGTTCGTCCATGACCCGCACCATTCCGATGAGCCTGATCACCTCGGGTGAAGTCATCGTGGCTTATGGCCAAAACGGCGAAATGTTGCGCCCCGAAAACGGTTATCCCCTGCGTTTGGTGGTGCCGGGTGTGCAAGGCGTGAGCTGGATCAAATACTTGCGACGTGTCGAGGTGGGTGACAAGCCTTACGCCGCCAAAGACGAGGCCATTCACTACATTGATTTGATGCCCAATGGTCTGCAGCGCCAGTACACCAACATTCAAGAAGTCAAAAGCGTGGTCACCACGCCCTCTGGCGGTCAGGTGCTGCTGGACAAAGGCTTTTACAACATCACAGGCTTGGCTTGGTCGGGCAAGGGCAAGATCAAACGGGTGGATGTGTCGACCGATGGCGGACGCAACTGGCGTCAAGCTCGGCTGGAAACTCCGGTGCTGTCCAAGGCCCTGACCCGATTCAACCTCAACTGGGTGTGGGACGGCAAACCGGCCATCATCCAAAGCCGCGCTCAAGATGAGACCGGTCATGTCCAGCCCACGTACCAACAGTTACGTGCTGTGCGCGGAACCCGATCCATCTATCACAACAACGCCATCCAATCTTGGTTGGTGCAGGAAAACGGTGAGGTGAAAAATGTCCAAGTTTCGTGATGCCGTTTTAGCCGTTGTTTGTCTGGTTGCTGCGGGCTTGGCCAGCGCACAGAGCACAAAATTTCCGGGCGTGGGCCGCGAGGCCACGGCCAAAGAAGTGGCCAAGTGGGACATCGATGTGCGTCCCGACTTCAAAGGCTTGCCAGCAGGTTCCGGTTCGGTGGCCAAAGGCCAGGATGTGTGGGAGGCCAAATGCGCCCATTGCCACGGCGTTTTTGGCGAATCCAATGAGGTCTTCAGTCCCATCGTGGGCGGAACGACAGCCCAAGACATCAAAACGGGTCGGGTGGCCAATTTGCAGCGCGCGGACTACCCAGGCCGCACCACCCTCATGAAGTTGCCCACGGTTTCAACCTTGTGGGACTACGTCAACCGTGCCATGCCTTGGACCAACCCCAAGACCTTGACCACGGAAGAGGTGTATGCCGTCACAGCGTTCATGTTGAATCTGGGCAACATCGTGCCGGACAACTTTGTCTTGTCTGACAAAAACATCGCCGAAGTTCAGGCCCGCATGCCCAACCGCAATGGCATGACCACGGCGCATGCCATGTGGCCTGGCAATGAATTTGGGGGCGTCAAAAAGCCCGATACAGACAACAAAATTTGCATGAAAGACTGCACGCCTGAGCCAAAAGTGGCTTCGTTTTTGCCAGAGTTTGCGCGCAACGCACACGGCAACTTGCAAGAGCAAACCCGGATCGTTGGACCACAGCGGGGTGCAGATACAACGCGTCCAGAGTCCAAAGTTGGTACGCCAGGCGCCTCTGCAGCAGCACCAGTGACGGCTGCCAAGCCAGAAAAAAATGAATCCAAGGCCGTCATCGCTTTGCTCAACAAGCACAGTTGCACAGCTTGCCACGGTGTAGACAAGAAAATCGTGGGCCCTGGGTTCAACGAAATTGCCAAAAAACAAGCCGGTAAGACCGACTATATTTTGAGCAAAATCAAGGCCGGCGGTGTGGGTGTTTATGGTCAAATCCCTATGCCCGCACAAACCCTGCCTGATGCAGACGCCAAGCAGATGGCCGAATGGATTTCCAAGGGAGCCGGCAAATAATACGGGTGTTCCCCGTTGTACTGCTGAACCAGTTTCTTTAGCATCACTCAACCATCAAAGGAGATATCAGATGCAAAACCGTCGCGAGACACTCAAGCAAAGCGCTGTTGTGGCTGGCCTCTTGGCCTCCGCTGGCTTTCCACAGTTCGCACAAGCCGCTGTCAACAAAGCCGCATTCGATGCCAAAACAGTGCAAGACGCCGCCCGCGCTGCGGGTGCCAAAAGCATGGCTGAAAGCAAAGACGTGACCATCACCGGTCCTGACATCGCTGAAAACGGTGCCGTGGTGCCCTTGGGTGCCAGCACGTCTTTGGCCGGCGTCAAGCACTTGCTGATCATGGTCGAGAAGAACCCGTCTGCATTGGTCGCCATGTTCAATGTGACCGATGCCGTGGATGCCAATTTTTCGACCCGCGCCAAGATGGGTCAGTCTTCCGATGTCTACGCTGTGGCCATCATGAACGACGGCCGTGCTTTGTGGGCCAAAAAAGAAGTCAAAGTCACTTTGGGTGGTTGCGGCGGTTAAACGCTTGCAGACACCGTCCACACATTGATTCACTGAAAGATTTAGGAGAGAAACATGGCAGATCCAATGCGCATTCGTGCTCAAGTAGCGGGTGACAAAGCAACCGTTCGTGTGCTCATGGCCCACGAAATGGAAGCAGGTCAGCGGCGTGATGCTTCCGGCAACCTCATTCCCGCCTGGTTCATCCAGGAAGTCACTGCCACCCACAACGGCAAAGTCGTTTTGACTGCCGAGTGGGGCCCAGCTGTGTCGAAGAACCCTTTTATGCAGTTCGCCGTCAAGGGCGCCAAAGCAGGCGACAAGATTGCCGTGACCTGGAAAGACAACCGAGGTGCCACACGCACCGACGAAGCCACGGTGTCGTGATCGGACGATGAGATGGCAAAGGGTGAAGCCACAACTTCACCCTTTTTGCTTTTGACAATAACAAAAGAGGTGACCATGAAAAAATTAACGACTCTTTCCTTCGTGGCGGCCTTGGCGGTTTTCTCTGGGCCCGCTTTGGCCCAGAAGACGACAAGCCAAGGCATTGACGAATACCGCGCCATGTTGCAAGACGGCAATCCCGCAGACCTGTATGAAGCCAAAGGTGAAGACCTTTGGAAAAAAGCCCGTGGGCCCAAAAATGCTTCGCTTGAAAAGTGTGATCTGGGCAAGGGTCCGGGGGTGGTGAAGGGCGTTTTTGTCGAGTTGCCCCGCTTCTTTGCTGACACGCAGCGCATGCAAGACTTGGAGTCGCGCCTCGTCACGTGCATGGAAACCTTGCAAGGTTTCAACGCCGCCGAAATTTCTAAGACCGCATTTGGTCGCGGTGAGATGGCCAATGTGACGGCTTTGGCCACTTGGATCGCAGCAGAGTCCAAGGGGCTTAAATTCAATTTGTCGCAATCGCACGCACAAGAAAAAACTTTTTATGAAGTGGGCAAGCGTTTGTTTTTTCAACGCGGCGGCACCCATGATTTTTCATGTGCCTCTTGCCACGGTGAAGAGGGCAAACGTATCCGTTTGCAAGACCTGCCGATTTTGACCAAGAACCCGGGTGATGGTGTGGGCTTTGCGGCCTGGCCTGCCTACCGCGTCTCTAACGGCCAGATGTGGAGCATGCAGCTGCGCTTGAACGATTGCTATCGCCAGCAGCGTTTTCCTTATCCCGGTTTTGGCAGTGATGCCACCGTGGCTTTGTCCACATATCTCGGTGTGAACGCCAAAGGCGCCGCCTCGATTGCCCCGGCCATCAAGCGTTGATCAGAGCAGGAGAAACCTATGAACAAAAAGACCCAACTTGTATTGGCCAGTCTGGCAGCCGCTTTGGTGGCAGCTGGCTGCGCTTCTGGCCCCTCTGTGGCAGAACTCAATGACCTGACCGACAAGATCGTCAAGGCGTCGTTCCGTGACCAAAGCCATGTCAAGGTGGAGCGCATCACCGCCACGGACGAAACCAACCGCGCTTGCAGTGAAGCCGATGTGGCTGGCAAGCCACTGGACGATAAAACCGCCAAGCGCATCGAAGAAGCCAATATGAAGGCCATCAAATGGCCATCGGATGGCAAGTTCATTGGCGACTGGAAGCAGGGCGAAGTCATTGCCCAAAGCGGTCGCGGTCTGACTTGGACCGATTCGGCCACAGCGGTCAACGGTGGCAATTGCTACAACTGCCATCAGATGGACAAGAAAGAAATTTCCTACGGTACGCTGGGTCCAAGCTTATACAACTACGGCAAGATCCGTGGCGTGTCCAATCCGGATGACCCAGCGAGCAAAGCCATCGTGGAATACACCTGGGGCAAGATCTGGAACTCCAAGGCCTACAACGCCTGTTCCAACATGCCTCGCGCAGGTCACATGGGCATCTTGACTGAAACGCAGGTTCGGCACATTGTGGGTCTGTTGCTCGACCCCAAATCGCCCGTCAACCAATAAGCACTGAAACCCGGCTAGTCCGGGTTTTTTGGACCTTTATATATCAGTGGTTACAAATATGAATCTCTCTAAACGCGAATTTATCCAGGTCATGGGCGCTGGCACCATGGCTGGCATGAGCATGGGCTCTTTTGCAGAAGCCAGCGCTGCCACAGCGGCCAATGGCTTGTACGACATTCCCAAATTTGGCAATGTGTCTTTTTTGCACATGACCGATTGCCATGCCCAGCTCAAGCCGATTTATTTCCGCGAGCCCAGCATTAACCTCGGCATTGGTTCGATGCAGAACAACTTGCCGCATTTGGTGGGCGAGCATTTGCTGCAAGTCGCCAAGATCCGACCCGGCACAGCAGAGGCGCATGCGCTGACCTTTTTGGACTTTGAAAAAGCAGCCAAGCGCTTCGGAAAAGTGGGCGGTTTTGCCCACTTGGCCACGCTCGTCAAGCGCATGAAGGCCAGCCGTCCAGGTGCTTTGCTGCTCGACGGTGGTGACACCTGGCAAGGCTCGGGCACCAGCCTTTGGACCAACGGACAAGACATGGTCGATGCCTGCAAATTGCTGGGTGTGGATGTCATGACGGGCCACTGGGAATTCACCCTGGGCATGGAGCGCGTCAAAGAGATCATCGAAAAAGACTTTGCAGGCAAGATCGATTTTGTGGCCCAAAACGTCAAGACCAATGACTTTGGCGACCCGGTGTTCAAGCCTTATGTCATCCGCGAAATCAACGGTGTGCCTTGCGCCATCATCGGTCAAGCGTTTCCGTACACCCCGATTGCCAACCCGCGTTACATGGTGGCCGATTGGGCGTTTGGCATTCAAGACGCAAACATGCAGGCCATGGTGAACGAGGCCCGTGGCAAAGGTGCGCAAGTGGTCGTGGTCATCAGCCACAACGGGATGGACGTGGACCTCAAGATGGCCACGCGCGTGAGCGGTATTGATGCCATCATGGGCGGCCACACGCACGATGGCATGCCTGTGGCTTCGATTGTTTCCAACAAAGGTGGCAAGACCTTGGTGACCAACGCGGGCTCGAATGGCAAGTTTTTGGGTGTGCTCGACTTTGAAGTCAAGGACAAGAAAGTCAGCGACTTCCGTTACAAGCTGCTGCCGGTGTTTTCCAACATGCTGCCCGCCGACAAAGAGATGGAGGCGTTGATCAACAAGATCCGTGCGCCCTACGAGTCCAAACTGGCCGAAAAACTGGCTGTGACCGATGGTCTGCTTTACCGCCGTGGCAACTTCAATGGCACGGGTGACCAGCTGTTGCTGGATGCCCTGATGGCCGTGCAAGGTGCCGACATGGCGTTTTCGCCGGGTTTCCGTTGGGGCACCACGCTTTTGCCTGGGCAAGCCATTTCGCGGGAGTGGTTGCTCGACATGACGGCCACCACCTACTCTTTTGCTACGGTGACTGAGATGACGGGCGAGACCATCAAAACCGTGCTCGAAGACGTGGCCGACAACTTGTTCAACCCCGATCCCTATTACCAGCAAGGCGGTGACATGGTGCGTGTGGGCGGCTTGACATACAGCTGTAACCCCGTGGGCACGGCGGGCAACCGAATCAGCGACATGCGATTGAAGGGACAGTTGATCGAAGCGGGTAAAAAGTACAAGGTGGCCGGTTGGGCGCCTGTGGCCGAAGAGGCGCGCAACCAGGGCAACAAGCAGGTCTGGGAAGTGGTCGAAACTTGGCTCAAAGCCCAAGGCGGTCGCATCAAGCCACGCCAACTCAACACCCCCAAAATCATCGGTGCTTTGCCCAACAAGGGTTACGTGGTTTAAGGCACGCAGCGCATCGGCGCGCTGTTTCCCTTGAAGGAATTCGCATGAAAAGAAGACATTTGTTGTTGGCCAGTGCCGCTGTGGGTGGTGTGGCCCTTTTGCCCGAGGCCCGGTTATTTGCCCAGCAAGCTCAAAGTTTCATTGAGGGGCCAGCGGTGGCCGATATCCCGGCGCAGCAGTTGTCCAAGCATGTGTGGATGATTTACTCACCCGATGGATTTCCGACCCCTCAGAACCGGGGCATGATGGCCAACATCATCTTTGTTGTGACCTCCGTGGGTGTGGTGGTCATTGACTCGGGCGCGTCCTTGCAAATTGGCCAAATGGCCATCCGAATGATCCGCAAAGTGACCGACAAGCCTGTGGTTGCCGTCTTCAACAGCCACTACCATGGTGACCATTGGCTGGGCAACCATGCCTTTGTGAAAACCTACGGAGACAAGCTGCCCATCTACTCGTTGGCCAGCAGCATTGAAAAACTCAAAGGTGCGGAAGGCAATCTCTGGCGCAGCCTGATGGAGCGTTGGACCAATCAGTCGACCATTGGCACGCAAGTGGTCATTCCCAATACCGTCGTTCATCAGGGCCAAGTGATCCAGTTTGGCGATGTGAGTTTGCGCATGCACCACTACGGGACAGCCCACACACCCTCTGATTTGAGTGTCGAAATCGTGCAGGACAAAGTGACGGCCGTGGGCGACATCGCCATGACCAACCGCATTGCCAACATGGACGATGGCTCCTACCCCGGCACATTCAAGTATTACAAAGCTTTGATGGCGGCCACTGGCGAGCAACTCTGGGTGCCAGGGCACGGCCGTGCACGTCAGGATCTGCTGAAGACCTATGGCGACTTCATGGCAGGTATCTGGGAGCCAAGCCTCAAAGCGGTCGAAGACGGCAAGTCCGAGGCCGAAGCGAGGGCGGCAGTGGTGAAAGACCTCCGAGTGGCTTCGCGTGCCAAAACCATGGAAGGCTTTGAGGGCAACATTGGCAAGTACATCAGCTTGGCGTACTTGGAGGCTGAAAAAATCGCGTTTTAAATAAGAATCCGCACCGTGTTGAAGGAGAGCGGATTGTTGGGGGGGAGGTGGCTGGTGCCCCCGACAGGAATCGAACCTGTATCACTCCCTTAGGAGGGGAGAGTTCTATCCATTGAACTACGGTGGCATGCAGACCAAAGATTGTAACGGCCGCAAAGTAACACTGGCTTAGTTGGCGATGTATGCCATGCTGGAATGTGCGTTCAGCGAAGCTGGCTTAAAGCGGCAAGCTCTTGAGTAACAAGTGAGCACTGTCACCATGATCTGGGCGGACAGGACGGCCTTGGAAAAAGACCTGAAGTCCTTGCCAGTTACTGGTGTGCAGCAGAAAAGGGGCCAATCCATTGACCGTTTGGTTCATGCCTGCTTTGAGGCTGATGACGAAGAGTTTGTTTTCGCTGTCCAGAACGCACAACTCGCTGTCTGCTCGGGCTTCGATGTAGATGTAATTTCCGGGTTTCAGCGGGTTGATAGGGGTGTGGGATTTGCTGTTTTTTCGGTGTCTGTCTTCGCATTTGACCGATCCGAGTTGGTTCCGGTCAGCTGCTGGATTTGCGGCTACGCCAGATGGCTCAAAGTTGGATGTTTTTGGCATCGCTTCTGGCACAGAGCTGCTGGTCAAATTGGGTAATGCTTGCGTGTCTTGTGGTGCCGATGTGGACCCATTCGGTTGGATGCGCTCACTTTGAAGCACGGCGGGTCTAGGTGTATCGGTTGGTGACGCATCTAGCTGCTGGAGGGTCAAGAACCCCAATAAGCCAATCGACAGCAGGCTCCCTGTCAAAAGGAATGGATGCGTCACGAATGGGTTTGGAAAAGATTTAGGGTTGACCGCTGAGGAAACAATTGGCTCGACGACCTTATCGACTTCAGGGGCAGGCGCTGCGATCAAGGCATCAGAGGCGGGTTTTGTCACCTGCATGGCGGTGACAGGGTATTCATAACCGAGTTTCTTGAGCAGCTTGATACCGGTATTCCGCTTGATCAGCGGGTTGTAAAAGCTCCGACCCTCTCCACTTTCCAATTCCTGAAGTTGGACCGCAGAGATGGTGTTAGCGCGTGCGAAAACGAGCGCATCGATGCCCGCTTTTTTTCTGAGGTTTTGCAGCAGTTCACCGTCTTCAGTGCCCCAAGGCTGATTGTTCATGGACTGAATCGACATGGATTTGTGAAATTCCCCAAAATGGGGTGAAAAGATTAGAAGCGCAATTTTTAAAAACGGCCATAATGGGCTTGTTGACCTATATGTTACCTTATGTGTTCATATATTTGTTCGGGATTTTTTTAACCGCTACCCATTGTGAAGTTTGATCAGAACGCTCCTAGGAAGATTCCACGTCAACAACGTGGTTTGATGACTGTTCTATCGTTGGAGCAAGCCTTTGTTCGGGTTTTGATGCTCACTGGGGATTTTCAAAAAGTCAGAGTGCGCGACGTAGTGGATATCGCTGGTGTTGGAATTGGAACTTTTTACGATTACTTTCCAAATTTGCAAGTTCTGGCTGCCTCGGCCATGCGAACCCGAAGGGATGCCTTGATCAGAACCTTGCGTCAGACCATGGTTCGGCACGCAGACGCTTCGTTCAGTACCTTGATCGACGCCATGCTGGACGATTGCGTAGAGATGGCTTTGCAGCAACCCAAAGAGTGGGCGGCCTTGATGATGATCGAGCGTCAAGTGGAGGATTTGCAAGGTTTTCGGGCATTTCATATGGGGATTCAACAGACTTGGTCAGATGCCTTCAAGTCTCGTTACCCTGCAGTACCTTTGTCGCAAATCACGTCCATGTCAGCCATGGTTCACGCCATCGCGTACGGCTGGTGTGCGCAAGAAATATTGGTGTTCAGGGGTGATCGGACGCGGCAGGCTTCGCGACAAGAATTGGGGTTGGCGGTGCATGGTTACCTGAACACCGTGCAGAGCGAGTCGTAAACGGCCTGCCCATGCAAAGGGGGGCACCGTCAATCTTTTCGGATGTTGAAGATTAAATCAAGTGCACTTTGCTCGGCTGCCTGCGCGCGCAGAGTGAGTCGGCGCGAGATGTCGTAAAAAATAAACAGACTGCCCATGGTGCCACTCAAGCTGGTCTCGTAGGCCATGTAAAAGTCTTGCGACAAGCGTTTGCCCAGTGTGACGGCGGCGCCAGTGGCGGTGGTCCCTGTGCGTGTGCTGGTGGCCAAACTGATTTCATCCAAACCCAGGTTGCCTGCCAACTCGCCGCTGAATGTTTTGCCGTTCCCACTGAGCAAAGCCATGGCCGCTTGTTGAAGTACGGCCGATTCGGCGCCACCGCTGGCCGCCGAACGCCCCAGAACCAGCCAAGCCAGTTTGTCGGCGTCGGGCATGTCGGGGTCGGCATACAAGCGAATGCGAGGGAGCAACGCGGAACCCGAAACCTGAACGCCCACGCGCTGGGACAGATGGGGGCGCAATGCGATGATTTCTAACCCCGGGTTGTCATAGGCGCCATTGAAACGCAAAACGCCGGTGCTGATGTTGAGTTGCTGCCCATATGCTTTGTAACGACCACCCAAAGTGCGCACCTGGCCTAAGAGTCGAGGCAGTCCTTGGCTGCTGGCGTTGCTGATCAATTCCAGTTGTCCAGTGAGGCGTGTATTCAGGCCTTTGCCTTGGAGCTGAAAGTCAGGCCCCAAATCAAGGGTGACGCGCACATCAGGCACGCCGATCCAGGTCGCTTCGGTTGGCTGAATGACACTTGTTGAGGCGACGTTTCGCGATTCAGATGGGGGCCGCACGACCACCACATCGTCCCCCAATTGGGGGGTGCTTTCATCGGGTAAAAGAAACAAGGCTTGATCGGCCTTGAGAAGTCCTCTGATTTGCATCAGCCCGGTTTGCATTTGGGCCGTGACTTGTCCTGATATCACCAGTCGACGGTCAGCGCGGTTGCTCACACGAAGGGCCTTCGCTTCCATTTGCAAGCTCATCTGAGCTGCGTGCAAAGGGTTGGGCGTCGATGGGGTCATGTTTGATGCGCTGGGTGCAAGCTTGATTCGGCCCCGCGCAGAAATTTCACCGCCTTGGAGCCCGGCCCCGCGCAGGCTCAAACTCTCGAGGATCAGTTCTTGGCCTTGCAATCGTGCTTGCATCTGGCCTTGGTCAAATGCGATGCCTTGAACAGCTGAGCGAACCGCCAATTGATCGGCTTGCAGGCGACCTAGCCATTGCGGCTGGCTGCGTGTCCCTGCCAAATCAAACTGGGCATCCAGTGTGCCCTGAACACGCCAACCCGGCGGTGCCAAAACTGACCAAGCACCGATTTGTGGCAAACGCGCTTTGACCGTACCGCGCAAGGGTGCTTGGGCAGGCCACTGCCATCCTTGTGCTGTGCGGCTCAGCGTGCTCAGGACTTGTGCTTGCGCTTGGCCCATGTATTGGCTGTCCCACTGCAGATCGGCTTGTAGTTTTTCGTTTTGAACGTGCAAAACCAAGGTGGCCTCGCGCAAACCCGCTGCAGTCAGTTGGCCTGGCGAAGGTTCGGTCTGGATGCGCAAGTCGCCCCTGCTGCGCTGAATTTTTGCTGTGAGAACCGTGTCCTCGTTCTGCGTCAGTTGCAGCTGCCCATTCAACAGGACATCGTTTTGGATGCCCATGCGCCATTCTTTGGGCAACCAGTTCAGTGGCAAATCTTCCCAGTGGGCAGCGAACTTGGTGCGTGGTATTTGTCCAGGGCGTGTCCATGTCCAGTGGCCTGGCTCAATCTGCACACGGGTGCTGCCTGTGCTCGGGCCTTGCACTTGCCAGTCGGCGTTGGACCAAGTTAACGCCAAGGGTGAGGCCCCCAGATCGGCTTGCCAAGCCATGGTTTTTGGCAGTTGCAAACGCCACGCGACCTCTGACTTGGAATGGAGGGTTTGCAGGTCGAGCTTGTCTAACGCGCCCCTCCATTGCTGACTTTGTAAGTCTGGACGTGCAGCGCTCAACCGAGCTTGCACGCGCGACCAAGGCTGGCCCTGACCCAAGTCAGCTTGCCATTGCGCTTGCCAAGACAAGGGTGTGCCCACCATTTGTAACTGGCCTTGATCTAGGGTCCATGGCGCTTGTTGAGCAGTTTGCCAAGACAGGCGGGGCCATTGAGCGTTCAGCTTGAGAGGCGTGTCGGCTTGCGCATAGCCGCCTTGCCATTCGGCCTTGAGTTGACCCGGGCCAGAGGCGTTTAGCCCTTCTAGGCGCACGCGCCATCCTGGCAGTTTGCTGAGCCAAGCCAAACTGACTGAGGCATCTTGCACCTCAACGTCGAGTTGGCCCCGGCCATCCATCGGCGCGATGCGTCCCTGCGCTTGGGCACGCAATCCGGGCAATTGCAAAACCCATTGGCCTTCTGCTGATGCTTGTGCGGGCGATAGTTTGAAGTTTGCGTCCAAGCGGACCTGTTGGGCTCTGATTTTCAGGGCGTCGATCTGCCAGATGGGGTCTTGCCACTGGCCTGCCACCTCCAGATGTTCAAACTGAAAACCGTGCGCAGTGTTGCGGGTGGACCGGGCTTTGACGGGCGAGATGGTTGCGGCTGGAGCCTCCAATTGGGCATCAAAGCGGATTGGGCCTGTCCCTGTTTCATGCGCGTGCAATCGGCCCTGAATGGGCGAACCTGCAAGTGAGGTGTGCAGCTGATCAGGATGGATGCCAGAGACCGCCATGCTACCGGTCCAACCCGCCTGGCTTTGAGTCGCTTGAACCTGCACCTGTCCGCCCGCCATCTGGGCCTGGGATGGCAGGACTTGCCACAGGCCTTGCTGGTGGCGTGCGTTCAGTGTCAACTGACTGACGGGTAGCCTTTGCAAGTCCCATGCGCCAGGCAGCAGGTTGCGAAGCTCGGCTTGCAAAGACCAGTCTGGGCCATCGGGCTTGAGTTGTGCCTGGCCATTCAAGTGGGTTTGTGGTGCTTGTGGCCAAAAAGGTGCCAAGTTCAAGGCTTGCCACTGCCCTTGGGCTTGCACGATAGCGGGTTGTTGCCACGGCCGCACATCGGCCTGCAAAGACAATTGAACGGGCGACTTGCCTTGAGGCCAAGAGGGCTGATGGGGCGCTGGCGCAATGGCTGCAGTGACGTTGAGTTGGGCCTCTGGCCCAGACAGCGTGCCATGAGCAGAGGCGTTGAGCTGCAGTGCCAAAGCGGGTGTGCCGCCAATGGGTGGCGTTTTAATCAGCCCTTCAATGTCCAGTGTCAAAGCCATGGGCGCAGTGCCTTGCAGACGGGCTTGCAAGCTGTATTGACCTTGGGCCAAGGTCAGCGCGGTGACTTTCAGGGTGTGGTCGCGGCCGTCATAGGCGTATTGCGCCTGCACACCCGTCAGCGTCACAGGCGTGGCGCCTTGCCATTGGAAATGATCCACTTTCAGGGCCATTTGTACAGGCAGTGGCCAGTTCAAGTCCAGCAAAGGGGTCAAGGGTTTGGTAGGTCGCTGGTCATGAATGTGCAGCGATTTGAGGTGAAGACTTTGCACTGGCCATGGTTGCTTCCAAAGCAGCGACCAGTCGATGACGATGTCGGCATCTTGGGCTTGTACCTGGAGCAAAGGTGCACGCCACGCCAGTTGGCCGATGCGACCACCTTGGCGCAAACTGCCTTGAACATGGCTGCTGGTCAAATGTTGCCCTGCAGGCAGTGCTTTGTCAGCCCATTTCAAAGCCGTGGCCAATGAACCCTCGGTGCCCGTCCAAAACCACAATGACGCAGCCAAGATCACCAAGACCATCGGGCCCAACAAGGCCGACAGGCTGCGCAGCGACCATGTGCCCAGCCAAAGCGAGGCGCGGCGGAGCACCGACGCTGGGAGTCGGGGCTTCAGAGGGGGCGAAGGTGGCGCGTGCATGGCATCAGGTGTTTTTGGGATGCTTCAAAAGGTGAACCCCACACTCAAGTGCAGACGCCATTTTTGTAAGGCCTGGGCATGCGCCAAGTCGATGCGCACTGGGCCAATCGGGCTGCGCCAGCGTGCCCCCATGCCATAACTCCATTGGGTGCGCAGCAGGTGCAACTCGTTGGCGACGGCGCCTGCGTCAGCAAAGACGGCGGTCTCCCAATCGGTCAGTTGGCCTTTCCAACGCAATGGGCGCTGCCATTCCACGCTGCCGGTGCTCAGGTAACGGCCTGCGCCGATTTGTCCGTTGCCTAAGTCCACGCCGATGCTGTTCAAAGCGTATCCCCGAACGCTGTTGTCACCGCCAGTGAGGAACAGTTGGGTGGTCGGTAAATTTCTCGTGTCTTGGCTGACCACACTGCCCATGGAGGCCCGCACGGCCAGGCGGCCGCTGTTTTGACCCAATGGCCATAAGCTGAGGCCTTTGGCCAGCCAGCGCACATACGGCTGGTATGTGGCTCCCAAAATGACCCCAGAGCCCAGTTCGATGCCCAAACCTAAGCCTCGGCTTGGAAAAGGAAGGCTGTCAAAGTCGCGCCATGTCCAGGCGAAGTTGCCACTGACCGATTCCAAGTTGCCCAAGTCATTGCTTTGCTGTGAGGCCACGTCGTATTGCGCGTAATAAGAGCGGTCAATTTTGGGGGCTGTTTGGATGCGGCCTGCACGCCAACGTTGGCTGCTGATCACATCGTTATCGCGCACTTGGCGGTTGATCTGCGCCGAGGTGTTCCAGCGCCACAAAGTGCTGTCGGGCGGGGCCAGCAGGTCGAGCCCCATGGTTTGCAGATCTTTGTCAATCGCCAGACGGCTCACGGCCCGCCAATTCAAGCCCGGGATGCTGTGGTGCGTATGTTCAGCCGTCAGGCGAGGGCCGCTGTCACTGCGCACGCCGGCGCCTAAGAGCCATCTTTGGCGCAGGCTCTCTTTGAGCTCGATGTTGACGGGTGCCCGCGCCAAGTTGCCTTCGGGCTCTAGGCTGACAAAAACCGAGTCGTAAAAGCCGCTGAGCACCAAGCGTTGTTGGGCTTCCAGCAAATCGCTTTGTCGGTAGAGTTGATTGGGGGACAAACGAGCCAGGCGCTCGACTTGCAAGGCGCCGTATTTGCTTGCGCCTGTGATGTTCAAATCGCCCAATCGAACGGCGGGGCCGGAGTCCATCGTCACGCTCAGAACCACTTGGTTGTTCTCGGCGTCCACCCGGGCCTCGCTGGTGGCCAGGCGGCCCCAAGGGTAATGTTCGGAGACGAGTTGCCGCAAGGCATTGTTTTTGGCACGGTTCCAAGCGGCTTGTGTGAAGGTGGCACCAGGTGGCAAGCCCCATTGATTCTGAATGTTGGCCAGTTGATGAGGGCCGGTTGGCGCTTGTGTGAGTTCGCCCAGCCACTGCCAATGCATTTGGCTAACGCGCGCGGCCGGGCCGGTCTTCACCGACAGGGTGACTTGACCCAGTGGATGAGGGCCTTTTGTCTTGTCTTGTTGCCAGACCAGTTGGGGGTTGAAAAATCCTTGGGTGGCCAACAGTTCGCGCGCTTGTTCATCGGCATCTTCCAGCAATCGCGTCAATTCGGTGTCGTCTAAATCGCTCAGGGCTTGGTAGCGCTGAAGTTCCATGTGCTGCAACAGCAAATCGCGGATGTCCTCATCGGAGCTGTTCACCTCCCAGCTAAAAGCCAAGGGCACTGGAGCCGATTTACCGACCAAGCTGGAGACACTCTCGGCACGGGCGCTAGGGCTCCAAGCCGCAAAAAAACCGAACAGGCCCAGCAGCAGGACTGTGAAGATGTGACCGGTCTTAAAGCATCTCATTTGCTCAGCAAGCGCATCGCATCTTCCAAGCCCTTCAGGGTCAAGGGGAACATGCGCTGGCTCATGAGCTGCTGAATGATAGAGATGCTTTGGCGGTATTGCCAGACGCCTTGGGGCTCGGGGTTGATCCAAGCGTACTTGGGAAAGGTGTGGGTCAGGCGCTGCAGCCACTCTGCCCCGGCTTCTTCGTTGTTGTATTCGACACTGCCGCCTTTTTGCAAAATTTCATAGGGGCTCATGGTGGCATCCCCGATGAAGATCAGCTTGTAGTCCTTGTTGTATTTGCGCAGGATGTCCCAAGTCGGAAACTTCTCAGCGTAGCGGCGCTTGTTGTTCTTCCACATGAAGTCATAAACGCAGTTGTGGAAGTAATAAAAATCAAGGTGCTTGAACTCGGCTTTCACAGCTGAGAACATTTCTTCCACGCGGGCAATGTGTTCGTCCATGGTGCCGCCCACGTCCATGAGCAGCAGCACTTTCACATTGTTGTGGCGCTCGGGTCGCATCAAGATGTCGAGATAGCCGGCATTGGCCGCTGTTTTGCGGATGGTGCCGTCCAAGTCCAACTCTTCTTGCGAACCCTCACGCGCAAAGCGGCGCAGTCGGCGCAGGGCCACCTTGATGTTGCGCGTACCCAGCTCTTGGCTGTCGTCGTAGTCCTTGTAGGCCCGCTGGTCCCAGACTTTGACGGCGCTTTTGTTGCCACCTTTGCCGCCGATGCGGATGCCCTGCGGGTTGTAGCCGCCGTTGCCAAAAGGCGAGGTGCCGCCCGTGCCAATCCACTTGTTACCGCCTTCGTGGCGTTCTTTTTGTTCCTCAAGGCGCTTCTTGAGGGTTTCCATCAACTCGTCCCAGCCCATCTTTTCGATGGCGGCTTTTTGCTCGGGCGTGAGTTCTTTCTGGAGGATTTTTTCCAGCCAGTCCAGAGGCACTTCCTTGGTGAAGTCGGTCAGCATCTCCACGCCCTTGAAGTAAGCCCCGAAAGCCTTGTCGAACTTGTCAAAGTGCTTTTCATCCTTGACCATCACGGTGCGGGCCAGGTGATAAAAATCGTCGATGCTGCAAGCCTCAGAGGCTGGGCCGACCACATTGGCCTGCAAGGCTTCAAGCAGCGTGAGGTACTCGCGCACCGAAACAGGGAGCTTGGCGGCACGCAGGGTGTAGAAAAAATCGATCAGCATGACCGGGGTTCCTCAGGTCTGGCGCGCTTCAATTGGAAGTCGAGGTGGGCGCGCACATTGGGCCATTCGCTGGTGATGATGCTGTACACGCAGGTGTCGCGCAGTGCGCCAGCGCCCAAAGGGTGGAAATTGATCTGGTGGTTGCGCAAAATGCCGTCGAGCTTGGCCCCCAGACGCTCGATGGCTCGGCGGCTTTGCTGGTTGAAGAAGTGCGTACGGAACTCTACCGCGATGCAATTCAATTTTTCGAAGGCGTGGGCCAGCAACAAGCGTTTGGCCTCGGTGTTGAGCGGCGTGCGCTGCACGCTTTGGCGGTACCAAGTTGAGCCGATTTCCACCCGGCGGTTGCCAGCGTCGATGTTCATGTAAGTGGTCATGCCCACAGCTTGGCCTGTGGCAGGGTCAACCACCGCAAACGGGCACATGGCGCCTTTGGCTTGCAACTCCAGGCGGCGCTCGATTTCGGCCGCCATGCCTTCAGGCGTGGGGATGGCGGTGTACCAGAGCTGCCACAGCTGGCCGTCTTGCACCGCCTCGACCAGCGCGCCATGGTGATCAGCCCGCAAGGGTTCTAGCCGGACGTGTGCGCCGGCCAGAGTCACGGGCGGGGCAAAGGCGTTCATGGCTTCAGCGGTTTCGCTGGTTCATGAAGACCAGCTTTTCAAACAAGGTCACGTCTTGCTCGTTTTTGAGCAAAGCGCCCACCAGGGGCGGCACCGAGACTTTTTGGTCTGCGCTTTGGAGGGCTTCAAGCGGGATGTCTTCGGCCACCAGCAGTTTCAGCCAGTCCAGCAGTTCGCTGGTCGATGGCTTTTTCTTCAGGCCGGGCAAGCCGCGCACATCGTAGAAGGTCTTGAGGGCCAATGCCAACAGGTCTTTCTTGAGGGTGGGGAAGTGCACGTCCACGATCTGGCGCATCGTGTCCGCTTCTGGAAACTTGATGTAATGGAAAAAGCAGCGGCGCAGAAAGGCGTCAGGCAGCTCTTTCTCGTTGTTGGATGTGATGAACACCAGCGGGCGCGTCTTGGCCTTGATCAGCTGGCGCGTTTCGTAGCAGTAAAACTCCATGCGATCGATTTCGCGCAGCAAGTCGTTTGGGAATTCGATGTCGGCCTTGTCGATCTCGTCGATCAGGATGGCCACAGGCGTCTCTGAGGTGAACGCCTGCCAGAGCACGCCTTTGATGATGTAGTTCTCGATGTCCTTGACCTTTTCCTCACCCAACTGGCTGTCGCGCAGACGGCTCACGGCATCGTATTCGTACAGACCTTGCTGCGCTTTGGTGGTGGATTTGATGTGCCACTGCAGCAAGGGCAGCCCCAAAGACTGGGCGACCTCTTCGGCCAACATGGTTTTCCCAGTGCCGGGTTCGCCTTTGACCAGCAAGGGGCGCTTGAGGGTGATGGCAGCGTTGACCGCCAGCATCAGGTCCTGTGTGGCAACGTAGTTTTCGGTTCCTTGGAATTTCATGGCAGCAAGTTCTCGGAAAAGGTCAAAGGGTTTGTCAGGATTATGAGGGCCAGCCCGATATAATCGGCAGTTGATTTTTATCAATCGTTTGGATTGTGTGAGCAAAATGAATAAGCTGTTGACCTCGATGTTTGCCCTGGCTGTCGCCTCAGTGACCGCCTTTTCTGTCCATGCCCAAGAGATCAAGGGTGATGCCAAAGTCGGCGAGCAAAAAATTGCCATGTGTATCGGTTGCCATGGCATCAAGGGCTATCAAGCCAGCTTCCCCGAGATCTACCGCGTACCCATGATTTCGGGTCAAAACGCAAAATACATCGTTTCTTCGCTCAATGCCTATAAAAAAGGCGAACGCAAACACCCCACCATGCGCGGCATTGCCGACACCCTGACCGAGCAGGATATGGCTGATCTGGGTGCTTACTACGAGCAACATGGCAACACCAAGCCCGTCACCACAGCGCCTAAAGCCCCCGATGCCAAAGTCGCGGCCTTGCTGCAAAAAGGTGCTTGCATTTCATGTCACGGCGATAACTTCAACAAGCCGATCGACCCCAGCTATCCCAAGCTGGCGGGCCAACACAAAGACTTTTTGTTTGTTGCGCTCAAATCCTACAAAGTTGAGAACCAGTCCACTTGGGGCCGCAACAATGGCGTTATGGGCGGTATCGCCAAGCAATTCACCAATGCCGAGCTGAAAGCCATCTCCGCTTACATCGCCTCTTTGGACGGCGAGATGAAAGTGGTTCCCCAGTCGCGTTTCCGCTGATCCGACCGCTTTCAGTTCAGACAACAAAAAACCCGCCTCGGCGGGTTTTTTGTTGTCTGTTCGCCGTGTGCTTGCCCCTTGGGCCTCAGTCTTGGGTGGCGTTGCGTTGAACGCAGGCAATGTAGGACTCGCCATCGGGCATGCGTCCTGAACGTTGGCTCTCAAAAATCATCCGCCCCAAGCATTCCATGGCCTGGTGGTGCGCATCATGCAGCGAGTTGAGGCGGTGCGTCAGCAGTTCCACCGCCTGGCGAATGCCTCGGGGCTGGTCGATGCTGCATTGTTCGCTGATGGACAGGTGCATCGAGAGATGCAAAAAAGGGTTGGTGCGGTTCGGATCGTCATTCAGCATGCTGGCCAGAGCCGCATCGACGTCGGCCAGTTCGGCGTGGTATTCGGGGTGTTCGTTGATCCATTGGCTGACGAGCATTTCCATAGGTTCCATCGGCGCGGCCGTTTGGGCTTTGGCGTAGACACCACAAAAAAAGCGCCGGACATCGGCTTGGGAGGGTTGAATCAGCATGGGGTGGATTGTGTCTCAAGTGAGTTGGGTTGTTGGTGCTTTGGGTAGTGGGAGGGCGGGGTGCGGGGCCGGGGCGATGTGGCAAAGCGAAGCGCCTCTGAGCCCGGCCAGCGCCGCCGTCTCGCCTTGCGGACAAAAACTGACATCAATTTCCTGTGCTGTCGTCAATCGCTCACCCCAGCCCGCAAAGCGCCCCTAGAATGGTGTAAAAAACCCTTTGTTCATGCAATATAATGCATTAATTCCATATTAAAGAGACCAGTCACATGAACCAAGCCTACATTTGCGACGCGATCCGTACCCCTTTTGGCCGTTACGGCGGTGCCCTCTCCAGCGTGCGCACCGACGACCTGGGCGCAGTGCCACTGCGTGCACTGATGGCTCGCAACCCCAACGTGGATTGGGCTGCCGTGACCGATGTGCTTTATGGCTGCGCCAACCAAGCCGGAGAGGACAACCGCAACGTGGCGCACATGGCCAGCTTGTTGGCTGGTTTGCCCATTGACGTGCCTGGCGCCACCATCAACCGCTTGTGCGGCTCTGGCCTGGATGCGATTGGCACCGCCGCGCGCGCCATCAAGGCGGGAGAAGCCGGTTTGATGATTGCGGGTGGCGTGGAAAGCATGAGCCGAGCACCGTTTGTGATGCCCAAGGCCGAAACGGCTTTCAGCCGCGCCAATGCCGTGTACGACACCACCATTGGCTGGCGCTTCATCAACAAGCTGATGAAAGCCCAGTACGGTGTGGACTCCATGCCCGAGACCGCCGAAAACGTGGCCACCGATTACAAGATCGAGCGCGAAGCGCAAGACCTGATGGCCTTCAACAGCCAGTTGCGTGCCGTGGCTGCCATCAAGGCTGGGCATTTGGCCCGTGAAATTGTGGGCGTGAGCATCCCTCAGAAAAAGGGCGACGCCATCCTGGTGGACACCGACGAACACCCCCGCGAAACCAGCCTGGAAGCCCTGGCCAAGCTCCAAGGCGTGGTGCGCCCCGATGGCACGGTGACTGCGGGCAACGCCTCGGGCGTGAACGACGGGGCGTGTGCCTTGTTGTTGGCCGATGAAGCCACCGCTGCTAAAAACGGCTTGACACCCAAAGCCCGCATTGTCGGCATGGCCACTGCCGGTGTGGCGCCACGCGTTATGGGTATCGGCCCTGCGCCTGCCACGCTCAAGGTGCTGGCGCAAACCGGGTTGACCATCGACCACATGGACGTGATTGAGCTGAACGAAGCCTTTGCAGCCCAAGGTTTGGCCGTGATGCGCATGTTGGGCCTGAAAGACGACGACGCCCGCGTGAATGCATGGGGCGGTGCGATTGCTTTGGGGCACCCACTGGGCGCATCCGGTGCCCGCTTGGCCACCACGGCCATCAACCGCCTGCAGCAAACCGCTGGCCGTTATGCGCTGTGCACGATGTGTATCGGTGTGGGCCAAGGCATTGCGCTGATCATTGAACGCGTGTGACATGGCGGGACTGAGGCGCTGAATTCGTGTCAGTTGGGCCCGCGAAAGTCCATCTGACGCAACAGCGCCGCAGTGGCTTGCTGCAGCCGTGAAAGCGGGCGCGCTGCAGGCATGGCCAGCACAAGCCGATTCCAAAGGGCAGGAGGCCCAATCAATGCGGTGGGCAAACGGTCGGCCTGCTGTGCCATCAACAGCGCACTTTGCGGCAAGATGGAGCAGCCCACCCCATGCTCCACCAAAGCGATGGCACTGTGAACAGCGCCCACTTCAGCCACGATCTGCAGGCCGATTCCCCGGGGCAATAAAACCGCATCGACCAAACTGCGGATCGGGTTCGGAGCCGAAGGCAAAATCATCGGAAATTGCGCCAGTTCTGCGAGGGACACACGGGGTTTGAGGCGGGTGCCTTGCGGTGCCACCAGCAACAATCGCTCACGCATGAGGGGTTCGCTGACGATCAAGGGTGTGGGTGCTGGATCGAACAACAAGGCCAAATCGATGCGGCCTTGCAGAAGGTCTTCGCGCAGCGACAGGCTCAGGCCCTCGCTGATGCTGATCATGGCGTTGGGCAGTTGATGCCGAAAACGCTCCACCAGGGGCACACAAAGACCCGTCGCCACGCGGTGCGGCAAGCCGACCACCACCCGTCCGCTGGGTTCTTCGTTCATGTCCATCAGTTGGTGCCTTGCTTGGCGTGCGCCTTCCAGCAAGGTGCGCGCGTGGACCAGCAGAGCCTGGCCCGCAGGGGTCAGCCGCACGCCACGACCATGCCGCTCAAAGAGGCGTTGGCCAAGGTCTGCTTCGAGCAGGCTGAGCTGGCGGCTGATGCTGGGCTGACTCAGGTGCAAGGCGGTGGCTGCGCGACTCACACTGCCGCTGTCGGCCACCGTGGCAAAGGATTCAAGTTGCCGTAAGTCCATAGCGTGATCTGTAAATTTGATAATTCTATAGCTGGTATAGCCATTTCAGCATTTACAGAGGCATGCCGCAACCGCACACTGGGTGACTTCAATACCGAGATTTTCAAGCATGAGATTTGCAAACAAGGTGGCCTTGGTCACGGGGGCCGGTTGTGTGGGGCCGGGATGGGGTAATGGGCGCGCGATGGCTGTGCGCCTGGCACAAGAGGGCGCTCAGGTTTGGGCTGTTGACTTTGACCCCTCTCGTTTGGCGCAGACATTGGCTTTGGCTGGCGAGCATGCGCAGGCCATTCACCCGTTTCAATGCGATGTCACAGACAGCACCAGTGTGAAGCGCATGGTGCAGGCCTGCGTCGAGCGTTTGGGCGGGCTTGATGTCCTCATCAACAACGTGGGTGGCTCGGCACCCGGAGGCCCTGTCGAGATGAGCGAAGAAGTCTGGGATGCACAGATCAACTTCAACCTCAAAAGCGTTTTTTTGTCATGTAAACATGCATTGCCTTGGCTCAAGGCCAGAGGTGGAGGGGCCATTGTCAACATGGCCTCTACGTCGGGCATCCGATGGACAGGCAGCGCCCAAGTGGCCTACGCCGCCGCTAAAGCCGGCGTGATTCAGATGTCAAAGGTCATGGCCGTACAGCACGCGCCAGACCACATCCGGGTCAACACCGTGGTGCCAGGCCAGTTGCACACGCCCATGGTTGAGTCACGCTTGGCGGGCCAACGCTCTGGAGGGGATGTACAGGCGCTATTGAACCAGCGTTTGGCCAGGATTCCCTTGGGTTTCATGGGCGACGGGCGCGACAGTGCCAGCGCTGCCTTGTTTTTGGCCTCAGATGAGGCACGGTTCATCACAGGTACTGAAATTGTGGTTGACGGTGGCATGACCGTGCGCTGCAACTGATCACCCATCCATTCATTCACAGGAGATACGCATGAGCCAACATTTTTCCAGGCGACAGTGGTTGCAGCGCACCAGTGCCGGTGCCTTGGCAACCGGCCTTGGTCGCGTCACATGGGCCCAGAGCAACAGCCGACCCGTGCGCTTGATCGTGGCGTTTGCACCTGGCGGTCCGGTGGATTTTGTGGCGCGAACTTTGGCTGAAACCATGTCGCGCGAGTTGGGGCGTCCAGTCCTGGTGGACAACAAACCGGGTGCCAACGGCGCGATCGGTGCGATGGAGACCCTCAAAGGCGAACCCGATGGCAGCACGGTGTGGATCACCAGCGTGGGCGCTGCGGCCATTAACCCTGCCTTGTATGACAAGCTGCCCTATGACATGGTGCGTGATTTCACGCCGGTGTCTTTGGTCGTCAACAACGTGGAAGTGTTGGTCACCAGTGCCCAAAACCCAGCCACTGATGTCGTCGATTTTGTGCAACGGGCCAGAGCGGCCAATGTGCCAGTTCCCATGGCGTCTTCGGGCATGGGCAGCATTCCACATTTGGCGTTGCTCCAAATGCAGGATGCCACCAAGTTGGACTTGCTGCACGTGCCCTTCAACGGCATGGCACCTGCCTTGACCAATTTGCTGGGCGGGCAGGTGGCCGGTGTGTTCGCGGATGTGCCTGCGGTGATGGGGCAGATCAAGTCTGGCCGGCTCAAGGCTTTGGGCATGGCCTCGCGCGTCAGGCATCTTGGCCTGCCCGAGGTCAGGACCTTTGAGGAGATGGGTTTTCCAGCGGTTGACACCAACAATTGGTATGCCTTTTTTGTCTCTTCAAAGACCCCCCGTCCCATCGTGGACGCACTCAATGCGGCGACGCGGCGCGCATTGGCCGATCCAGGTGTGGCCAACCGTTTGTTGCAGTCAGGCGCTGAGCCGCGAGCCACAACCTCTGAAGAAATGGCCGCATTGCTCAGAGCTGACACGAACAAATGGGCGGCTTTGATCAAGGCACGCAATATCCGCTTGGATTCCTGATTCCATTGCCCCGCCATGCTTTGGTGGGGCTGTGCGTTTTGAAAAAGGCCTGCGCTTTACAACGCCAATGGCCTTCACAGTCCGTGAACAGGAGAGAAGAAGTGAGTTCAATTTGGTTATGCGATCAGAACGGCCCTTGGCATGGGCCTGCTTTGGCAGACTTGCAATCTTGGCGTGCATGGCGTGGTGACCTTCAAGGCTGGCGACACTACTGGACAGGTCCGCTCCAAGAGCGACCTGACCCAGCAGAGGGCGCGTTGTGGGAAGCGCTGGACCCAGGCACTGATCTCATGGGGCCAGGTGTATCCATGCCACGGGCTCAAGCCGCTTTTCATTACGTGGTCGAAACAGATGTGGCCTTGGGGGGGGAAGATGATTTTCAAGCTTGGTACGAACAAGAGCATTTGCTCGGCTTGTCTAAGGTGCCGGGTTGCTTGAGGGCGCGTCGCTTGATGCGCCGAGATGGTCCGGTTGGGCTTCCCCTGCATGTGGCCTGTTACGACCTGGTCAGCGCCCAAGTGACCGAGTCGGACCCTTGGTTGGCTGTTCGTCATACCGATTGGAGCAGTCGCGTGAGGCCCTTGTTCCGCAATACCCGCCGAACCCTGTTTGTTCATCCGAGCAGCCCAATATGACTTCCATGCCAGATCAGCCTGTGCGGACGTATGATGCGCAGCCAAAATCGCCACGTTTGAAGCTTCCTGCAGGTGCCTGTGATGCGCATGTACATGTCTTTGGCCCCCCTGAGCGCTTTGCGTACAACCCTTTGCGTCAAATCACGCCGGTCGCTGCACCGCGCGATACCCTGTATGCGTTGCATCGCACTTTGGGCATTGAACGGTGTGTGATTGTGCAATCCATGGTCCATGGCATGGACAACCGCGTGGTTGAAGATGCGATTGCCCATGGTGAGGGGCGTTACCTCGGAGTGGCGCTGGTGCCTGTCGACGTGCCCGATGCTGAATTGGCCAGACTGGCCCAAGCCGGTATGCGAGGCGTTCGCTTCAATTTCATGAGGCATTTGGGTGGGGGTGCCGATGTGCGCGAAGTCTTGGCCCTGACCCCTCGTTTAGCGGCACATGGTCTGCATTTGCAGGTGCATTTTGAATCGGCATTGGTCCATGAGTTGGGTCCTTGGCTGGTACAAAGCAATGTGCCTGTGGTGATTGACCATATGGGTCGTGTCGACGCACGCTTGGGCGCGCAGCATGCCGACTTTCAAGCCTTGATGCGTCTGCTGGATGTGCCAGATATTTGGGTCAAGCTCAGCGGCATAGACCGCATCGATGCGCATGCTGCACCTGATGAACGCTATACCCATGGTGTGGCGCTGGCGCAGCAGTTGTGGCTTGCGCACGGTGACCGCTGCGTTTGGGGCAGCGACTGGCCCCACCCCAACCACACCCATATTCCGAGCGACGCGGGCTTGGTCAATGCGATCCCCACGATCGTCCCCGATGCAGCGGGTCAACAGGCCTTGTTGGTGGACAACCCGCAGCGCTTGTACCGCTTTGCCTGATGCACCCCGCTTGCGGGTACGGGCTCAGGGGCCTGGGTGTTCGGTGGTTTTTTGGGCCTGAGCCAGCTCTTGTGCACTGACTTCAATTTGCAGCCGCAGCAGCGCCGCGCCCATGGCTTTGCCCAGGTTATCGAGGCGCAGGTTGCGCGCACCGCCCCCTTGCAGTGCGCCGTGCAGCACTAACTTCAGGGCCCAAATATTGGGCAGCGGCCAAGCATCGACCTGGCCTGAGAGCCAGGGTGCGAAATGCGCCTGCACTTTGGCGGCCGTGACTTCGCGTTCAATGATCCGGTAACCCGCCTCGTTCCAGGCAAACAAGCCAAAATCCACCCAATCGGCTTTGTCACCGCTGCGGGCGTGGGCAATCTGGGCCAGTGGAATCTTGATGAGGGGGGTGTTGTTCATGCGCTGGGCTCCAAGATCTGCATTTGGGCAGGTACCCAATGGCGCGGAATCAGGGTGGGCCAGATGCCCAGCAATTCACTCGTGCTGTTCAGGCCCTGAAAGCCGCACGTGAAAGCCGGTCCACTCAGCGCCAGCCAGGGGAACAATCGCCCAAAGCCATCGGCAGCCGCTTTGATGGGTGTGCGCAGCACCATGCGCACCCAAATCTCAGCCCGCTCATTCAGCTCGGCAGCAGGTGGCAATGGAGCCAGTGGGCCATGAGCCGAATTAAGACCGGGGTATTCCACGAACAACTCGTCAAAAGGCATGTGGCGTTCTTGCAGTTGCGTGCGGATCATGGCCTCAGCGGCTTGCACCTTGTCCCAGGCGTCGGGCCAGGAAAAGCCCCAGCTGACTTCGGCTTTGAAGCCATCGCGAAAGCCCGCTACCACCTTCAGCTGATCGGTGGGCGCGCGGCCCAGTGCGCCGGTCACACGCACACGGTGTTCACCTTCATCGTGCAACTCGATCTGGCCCATGTCGAGCACCACATCGGGCGAAAAATACGCATGCGGGTTGTGCACCTCGTACAGCAGTTGCTGCCGCACGGTGTCAAAGCTGACCAAGCCTCCGGTGCCGGGCGCTTTGGTGATGAAGGCTGTGCCGTCTGCCAAGACCTCAGCGATCGGGTAACCGATGTGTGCCAAGTCAGGTATCTGTTGCCAATGGCCTTGGCTGCCAAAATTGCCACCGCTGCCTTGGCCCGAGCATTCGAGCAAATGCCCCACCGTCAGGCCTTGGGCCAGGCGGTTGAAGTCCTCGGGCGTGGCCGCATCGGCCAGCTTCCAGCCCAGGCCATGCACCAGTGGCCCCAGAAACAGCGCCGCATCGGCCACCCGCCCTGTGATCACGATGTCGGCCCCTTGGTCCAGCGCGTCCACGATCGGTTGTGCGCCCAAATAGGCGTTGCCAAACACCAGCCGCTCGCGCACGCTCGTCACCTGTGCGCCGTTCATCAGGTGGTCAAAGCGGGTGTCAGGTGTTTGCAGTTGCGTCAGCACATCGTCGCCACTGACCACCGCGATGCGTGGGTGCCAGCCCTTGGCCGCTAGCGCCGTTTGCACCGCCTGCGCTGCGCCCATGGGGTTGAGCCCGCCCGCGTTGCAAACGAATTTGACCCCGCGCGGCTGCATCAAAGGCCACAGGCGCACCAGCATGGGCACCACATCGCGGGCATAGCCCAGAGCAGGGTCGCGTTGCCGGTCTTTTTGCAAGATGGCCAGTGTCAGCTCGGCCAGATGGTCGCTGGCGATGTATTGCACTTGGCCGCGCTCGATGCTGGCGACCACGGGTTCCCAGTTGTCGCCATAAAAGCCCAGGCCCGAACCGATGCGAATGGATTGCGTCATGGGGCGATATTGAAGCCTTGTGTATGGACCGTAATGGGGGACAACCCCTAGGGAAAGTCTCTTCTAAGACAACCATAATCGCACGATCGTTCGCATATGCTTTGCAGGGTGCTGCAACGGTGCCCAGCCAAGCTCAGCGGACTCGGCTAGACAGAACCAAGAGGAGACAGGCGTGCAATTGCTGCAACTGCTGATCAGCGGTGTGGCCCAGGGCTGTATTTACGGACTCATTGCCCTGGGTTTCGTGCTGATTTACAAGGCCACCGAAACGGTGAGCTTTGCCCAGGGTGACCTGATGATGGTGGGCGCCTTTTCGGGCTTAGCTGCCATGACGATGCTGGGTTTCCCATTCTGGATTGCTGTCCCCTCTGCCATTGTGGCCATGGGCATTTTTGGCGTTTTGCTAGAACGTTTGGTCATCCGCCCCATCCTGGGTCAACCTGCGTTTTCCATCGTGATGCTGACCATTGGCGTGGGCTATGTGCTGCGCGGTTTGATCACCATGATTCCCGATGTGGGCACCGACACCCACACCTTGCCTACGCCCTATGCTGG
>NZ_CALPTI020000012.1:0-93073 GCF_943326455.1 Limnohabitans sp. Rim8 | reverse complement strand
CGCCCGAGGCGATCACGGGAATCTGGAGGGCTTGGGCCAGCTTGACGGTGGCGTCGATGTTGATGCCGCTCAGCATGCCGTCGCGGCCGATGTCGGTGTAGATGATGGACTCAACGCCCCAGTCTTCGAACTTCTTGGCCAGGTCCACCACTTCGTGGCCGGTGAGCTTGCTCCAGCCGTCGGTGGCCACTTTGCCGTCTTTGGCGTCCAGGCCGACGATGATGTGGCCGCCAAAGGCGGTGCAGGCGTCTTTCAAAAAGCCGGGGTTCTTGACGGCGGCGGTGCCGATGATGACGTAGCGCAGGCCGCTGTCGATGTATTTTTCAATCGTGTCCAGATCGCGGATGCCGCCGCCCAGCTGCACCGGGATGTCGTCGCCCACGGCCTTGAGGATGGACTTGATGGCGCTGAAATTTTGCGGCTTGCCTGCGAAGGCGCCGTTCAGATCCACCAGGTGCAAGCGGCGTGCGCCTTTTTCGAGCCAGGTGCGGGCCATGGCTGCGGGGTCTTCCCCAAAGGTCGTGGCTTGGTCCATATCGCCTTGCTTGAGGCGAACGCAGTGGCCGTCTTTGAGGTCAATGGCGGGGATCAGAATCATGGCGAGTTAAATGCAGGTGAAGGAAGCAAAACGGCAGTGAAAACTTCTCAAGGCTGCCAGTGGAGGAAATTGCGGAACAAGGCCAAACCTTGGGCCGCGCTTTTTTCGGGGTGAAACTGGGTGGCAAAAATGTTGTCACGGGCAATCGCGCAAGCAAAGCGACCGCCGTAATCGGTCTGGGCCGCGCTGTGCGCCGGGTTGGTCACCCGGGCATAGAAGCTGTGCACAAAATAATACCAGCTGCCGTCCTGCACGCCCTGCCAAAGGGCATGCGCTGGGGCGTCTTGCCAGACCTGGTTCCAGCCCATTTGCGGCACTTTGTAGCGGGTGCCATCGGGCTGGATGCGCCCGGCCAGATCGAATTTGACCACGCGGCCAGGGATCAAACCCAGGCCGGGTGTATCGCCTTCGTCGCTGTGGTCCAGCAGCATTTGCATGCCCACGCACACGCCAAACAAGGGTTTGCTGGCTGCGGCTTCGAGCACGGCGTGCAGCAGGCCGGACTCGCGCAACTCGCGCATGCAGTCGGGCATGGCGCCTTGCCCTGGCAAGACGACGCGGTGGGCGTTGCGCACCACTTGCGGGTCAGAGGTCACCGTCACTTCGGCATGGTCGACGCTGGAGGCGGCGTGCATGACCGCCTGCGCCACACTGCGCAGGTTGCCCATGCCGTAGTCCACCACTGCAACGCGATTGACGGTCATTTCAGAGCGAACCCTTGGTCGATGGAATCACCCCTGCGGAACGCGGGTCCAGCTCAAGCGCCGCTCGCACAGCGCGGGCAAAGGCCTTGAAGATGGTTTCGCACTGGTGATGCGCGTTCACGCCCTTGATGTTGTCGATGTGCAGCGTGCACAGCGCGTGGTTCACAAAGCCCTGGAAGAACTCGTACACCAACTGGGTGTCGAGCGAGCCCAGCGAACCGGAGGTGAAGTTCACGTCCATGTGCAAACCGGGGCGGCCCGAAAAGTCCACCACCACGCGGCTCAAGGCTTCATCCAGCGGCACATAAGCGTGGCCATAACGGCGAATGCCTTTTTTGTCGCCGATGGCTTGCGCAAACGCTTGGCCCAAGGTGATGCCGATGTCTTCCACGGTGTGGTGGCCGTCAATGTGCAGGTCGCCTTCGCAAGCGATGTCCAGGTCGATCAAACCATGGCGGGCGATCTGGTCCAGCATGTGGTCCAGAAAACCGATGCCCGATGCCAGCTTGGCTTGGCCCGTGCCGTCCAGGTTGATGGCGACGCGGATGTTCGTCTCGGCGGTCTTGCGGGTGACGGCAGCGGTGCGGTTCATAAAGAAGCTTTCAAAGCAGCGAGGAGTTGGTCGTTTTCTGCGGCAGTGCCCACCGTCAGACGCAAGCAGTTGGCCAGCAATGGGTGCATTTTAGAAATGTTCTTGATCAACACCCCGTGGGCCTTCAAACCGTCAAAGGTTTTGGCCGCATCGGGCACACGGGCCAAGATCATGTTGGCTTCGCTCGGGAAAGGCTGCACGCCAGGCAAGACGGTCAATTCTTTCAGCAAACGGGCGCGTTGCGCGCGCAGGTCTTGGGCCTGGACGGCAAACACCTCGGCGTGCTCCAGCGCAAACAAGGCGCACTCGGTGTTGAGCACGCTGATGTTGTAAGGCGGGCGCACCTTGTCGACCTCGGCCAACAAAGCCTTGGGGCCGATCATGTAGCCCAGACGCACACCAGCCAGTCCAAACTTGGACAGCGTGCGCATCAAGAGCACATGCGAGTGGCGCGTGATGCGGCCTGCGTAGCTGCGGCTGGCGAAGGGCTGGTAGGCCTCGTCCATGACCACCAGGCCGCCTTGAGCGCCTTGGGCGAGGACGATCTTTTCGATCGTGTCGTCGTTCCACAGGTTGCCCGTGGGGTTGTTGGGGTAAGCCAGGTAGACGATGGACGGCTTGTGCTGATCAATCGCGGCCAGCATGGCGGCTTCGTCGAGTTCAAAGTTGGCGGTGAGCGGCACGCCATGGAAGGCCAAGCCCTGCAACTGGGCGCTCATGGCGTACATCACAAAGCCGGGCAGCGGGGACAAGATGCTGGCCCCAGGCACATCGCAGGCCATGGCCAGCAAAGAGATCAACTCGTCCGAGCCGTTGCCCAACATGATGTCGAAGCCTTCGGGCATGCCCGCATAACTGGCCAGCGCATGGCGAAGCTCGTTCACACGCTCACCGGGGTATCGGTTGAGCGCCAGCGCGCCCAGTCGCTCACCCAAAACCTTTTGCAAATCAGCGGGCAATCTGTGCGGGTTCTCCATCGCATCGAGCTTGACCATGCCCGCAGAATCCTGGATGGCGTAGGCGTGCATGGACTGCACGTCCTGGCGGATGCGTTGCATGAGTTGGGGGCTGACGTTGCTCATTTCGTTTCTCGCATCGGGGGCACAGGGTTCAAACGGAGTTCGGCAGCGCGGGCGTGGGCTTGCAATCCTTCGCCATAGGCCAACTCAGCGGCGATCCGGCCCAGAGGCTGCGCACCGGCTTCGCTCACCTCGATCAGGCTGCTGCGTTTTTGGAAGTCGTACACACCCAGCGGCGACGAAAAGCGCGCTGTGCCGCTGGTGGGCAACACGTGGTTGGGGCCAGCGCAGTAGTCGCCCAGCGACTCGCTGGTGAAAGCGCCCAAGAAAATCGCACCTGCGTGGCGCAGCAACGGTTCCCAGCGGTGCGGGTCACGGCTCGACACCTCCAAGTGCTCTGGCGCGATGCGGTTGCTGATGGCGCAGGCCTCTTCCATGGTGCGCGTGAGGATCAGCGCACCCCGGTCGTTCAGGCTCTTGGCGATGATCTCGCGCCGCGGCATCTCAGGTAGGAGGCGGTCAATGGCGGCTTGTACCTCGGCGATGTAAGCCGCATCGGGGCACAGCAAAATGCTTTGCGCCAACTCGTCGTGCTCGGCCTGGCTGAAGAGGTCCATCGCCACCCAGTCGGCGGGCGTGGTGCCATCGGCCAAGACCAAAATTTCAGAAGGGCCCGCAATCATGTCGATGCCCACGGTGCCGAATACGCGCTTTTTGGCGCTGGCCACATAGGCGTTGCCGGGGCCAGTGATCTTGTCCACTTTGGGGATGGTGGCGGTACCGTAAGCCAGCGCGGCCACGGCTTGCGCACCGCCCACGGTGAAGGCGCGGCTCACGCCCGCCACACAGGCAGCGGCCAGCACCAATGGATTGCGCACACCTTGCGAAGGCACGACCACGCCATCCCTGCGGGCTGGCGTGGGCACCACCATGATGATCTCTTGCACACCCGCCACATGGGCGGGGATGGCGTTCATCAACACCGACGAGGGGTAAGCGGCTTTGCCACCGGGCACGTAAATGCCCACGCGGTCGAGCGGCGTGACTTTTTGGCCCAGCAGCGTGCCGTCTTCGTCGCGGTAAGACCAGCTTTCGCCCGACGCTTTCTTTTGCGCTTCGTGGTACTGGCGCACTCGGGCGGCAGCGGCTTGCAGGGCTTCGCGCTGCACGGCGGGCAGGCTGTCCAGCGCGGCCTGCAGTTCAGCCTGGGTGATTTCCAAATCCTTCACGTCAGCGGCTTGCAAGCCATCAAAACGCTGGGTGTAGTCGAGCACCGCCGCATCGCCACGCTGCTGCACATCGGCCAGGATGTCGGCCACGCGCTGCTCGATGGCGGCGTCGGTGTCGGCAGACCAATGCAGGCGCGCCGCGAAGGCCGCTTCAAAACCGGCATCTGCCGTGTTCAGTTGCAAAGGTTTGGCGTGCAGTGCCATGTTCAGTCTTTCTTCACAGCGCCCGCAAAGGCGTCGATGATGGCGCGGATCGGCGCTTGCTTGAGTTTGAGCGCGGCCTGGTTCACCACCAAGCGCGAGCTGATGTCCATGATGCGTTCGACTTCGACCAAATGGTTGGCCTTGAGCGTGTTGCCTGTGGACACCAGATCCACGATCGCATCGGCCAGACCCGTGAGCGGGGCCAGCTCCATGCTGCCATAGAGCTTGATCAGGTCGACGTGCACACCTTTGGTGGCAAAAAAGTCACGCGCAATGGTCGTGTATTTGGTGGCCACCCTCAGGCGTGCGCCGGTGCGCACGAGCGCTGCGTAGTCGTCATCTGCACGCACCGCCACGCTCATGCGGCATTTGGCAATGTTCAGGTCCAGCGGCTGGTACAGGCCTTGACCGCCGTGTTCGATCAGGGTATCGAGGCCCGTGACGCCCAAGTCGGCACCGCCATATTCCACATAGGTGGGCACATCGCTGGCACGCACCAGCACCACGCGCACGTTGGCTTGGTTGGTGGGCAAGATCAGCTTGCGTGATTTTTCGGGGTCTTCCAGCACCTCGATGCCCGCGGCATTGAGCAGCGGCAGGGTTTCGTCAAAGATGCGTCCTTTAGACAGGGCCAGCGTGATCATTTCACTCTTTCAATGTCGGCCCCCAGGCCGCGCAGTTTCAGTTCCATGCGGTCGTAGCCGCGGTCCAGGTGGTAGATGCGGTCGACAATGGTCTCGCCTTCGGCCACCAAACCGGCGATCACCAAGCTGGCCGATGCGCGCAGGTCGGTCGCCATCACGGTAGCACCAGACAACTTTTCCACGCCCTCGATCACAGACACCTTGCCGTCGATCTGGATGTGCGCACCCAAGCGCACCAGTTCGTTGACATGCATGAATCGGTTTTCAAAAATCGTTTCGGTCACTTTACTCGCGCCTTGCGAGATGCAGTTGAGCGCCATGAACTGCGCTTGCATGTCGGTCGGAAAGCCCGGGTATTCGGTGGTGCGAAAGCTCTGTGCCTTCAGGCGGCCCTCGGATTTGACACGGATGAAGCCCTCACCGTCTTCGATGGTAGCTCCGGCCTCTCGCAGCTTGTCAATGACAGCATCCAGGTGGTCAGCACGGCCGTGGCGCAGCACCACGTCCCCGCCCGTTGCCGCCACAGCACACAAGAAGGTACCCGCCTCGATGCGGTCGGCCACCACCTGGTGCTGAGCGCCATGCAGGCGTTCCACACCCTGAATGCGAATGCGGCGTGTACCGTGGCCTTCGATCTTGGCGCCCATTTGGATGAGCATTTCGGCCAAGTCTGGAATCTCCGGCTCCTGGGCGGCGTTTTCGAGCACCGTCTCGCCTTCGGCCAAGGCCGCAGCCATCATGAAGTTTTCGGTGCCTGTGACAGTGACCATGTCGGTGGTGATGTGAGCACCCTTCAGGCGCGTGCGACCCTCGGGCAAGCTGGCCAGCATGTAGCCGTGCTCCACCGTGATGATGGCCCCCATGGCCTGCAAGCCTTTGATGTGCTGGTCCACCGGGCGCGAGCCAATGGCGCAGCCGCCGGGCAGAGACACTTTGGCGTGGCCAAAGCGGGCCAGCAAGGGCCCCAGCGCCAGTACCGAGGCGCGCATGGTTTTCACCAACTCATAGGGGGCTTCAGGGTTGTTCAGACCACCGGCATTCAGGGTGACGCGGCCGTTGTCGTGGTGCTCGGCCGTCACACCCATGTTGCGGATCAGCTTGAGCATGGTCGAGACGTCTTGCAGACGCGGCACATTGCTCAAAGTGATGGGCTCGGCCGTCAACAGCGCGGCGCACAGTTCGGGCAGGGCCGCGTTTTTGGCACCCGCCACTTCGAGTGTGCCTTGCAGGCGCTTGCCGCCGCGAATTTTCAGTTTGTCCATGGGTCAGAGGGGTCTTGCGTTGTCGCCAAAGGCGTTCAATGGTTTTGCGCAGCCCATTCGGCAGGCGTGAAGGTTTTCATCGACAAGGCGTGCACCTCGTCGGTGTGCATTTTTTGGCCCAGCGTGGCGTAGACACGCTGGTGCCTGGCGATAGGCCGCATGCCTGTGAAAGCTTCGGACACCACCACGGCGCTCCAGTGGCGGCCATCGCCATCCACAGTCAGGTGAGTGCAGTCGAGTCCTGCGGCGATGATGTCTTGAAGTTGCTGTGCGTTCATGAGGAGTTCAGCTCCGGATTTTGTAGCCGATGCGCAAAAGGTGAAGGGTCAAGCCGCTGATGATCGCCAAGGCGGTGCCCACCACCGCCAGGCTGATCCACGGGGAAACATCGCTTTGGCCAAAAAAGCCGTAGCGAAAGCCGTCGATCATGTAGAAAAACGGGTTCAGGTGGCTGAGCTTTTGCCAAAACGGCGGCAGAGAATGAATGGAATAAAACACACCCGACAAAAACGTCATGGGCATGATGATGAAGTTCTGGAAAGCGGCCATCTGGTCAAACTTTTCGGCCCACAAACCGGCGATCACGCCCAGTGCCCCCATCATGGCCGCACCCATGATGGCAAAGGCCAAAATCCACAGCGGGTGGACAAAGCGAATGTCGACCATCCAGCCGGTGATCACAAACACGCCCAAACCCACGGCCAGGCCGCGCACCACCGACGAGCCCACATAGGCCACAAACCAGCTGCGGTGCGACAGGGGCGTGAGCAACAAAAACACAATATTGCCCATGATCTTGCTTTGCACCAAGCTGGACGAGCTGTTGGCAAAAGCGTTTTGCAGCACCCCCATCATGATGAGGCCCGGCAGCAAAAACGAGGTGTAAGCCACGTTGTCATAGACCTTGACATGGTCTTCGAGCACGTGGCCAAAAATCAGCATGTAAAGCACGGACGTCAGCACCGGCGCTCCCACGGTTTGGAAAGCGACTTTCCAAAAGCGCAAGACCTCTTTGTACAGCAGCGTTTGCCAACCCGTCATGCCAAAGCCCCCGAGGCCAATTGTTTGCGGTTCATGACTTCGATAAACACGTCTTCCAGGTCAGCTTGGCGGATCTCGACGTCTTCCACCACCAAGCCCGCGGTGCGCAGGGTGGCCAAGTGGTTTTCGATCTCAACCGCGTTGTGCACGGGCAGCTGCACGATACGGCCAGTGACACGGGCGATGGCCGCCACATCAGCTGGCAAGTCACCATCGAGCTTGAAACGCAGCACTTGGCTGGTGGCAGAGCGCAGCAAATCAGACGTGCGCTCCAAAGCCAGCAACTGACCACGCTTGAGCATGGCGATTCGCCCACAAAGCGCCTCAGCTTCTTCCAAGTAATGGGTGGTGAGCAAGACGGTGTGTCCTTGCTTGTTGAGTTTGGCGATGAAGGCCCACAAGGTCTGGCGCAGCTCGACATCGACACCAGCGGTGGGCTCGTCCAGCACAATGACGCGTGGTTTGTGCACCAAAGCCTGCGCCACCAGCACGCGGCGCTTCATGCCGCCCGAGAGTTGGCGCATGTTAGAGCCCGCTTTGTCGGTCAGGCCCAAGCTGTCCAGCAGTTCGTCGATCCAGGCCTCGTTGTGCTTGACGCCGAAATAGCCTGACTGGATGCGCAAGGATTCACGCACCGTGAAAAAGGGGTCAAACACCAGCTCTTGCGGCACCACGCCCAGCAAGCGACGGGCAGCGGCGTAATCGGTTTGCACATCATGGCCATGCACCAACACGCGCCCGGTGGTGGGGCGGCTCAGACCGGCCAAGGTGCTGATCAGGGTGGTTTTGCCCGCGCCGTTGGGGCCAAGCAGGCCAAAGAATTCGCCCTCTTCCACGTCAAAGCTGACCTGGTCTAGGGCTTTGAACGCGGCTCCACCCGCCTGTTTGGCCGGATAGATTTTGGAGACGGTTTGAAAGGAGAGCGCTGGCATGTGAGGGGTCTATTTTAAGTGCTGGCATGCACACCCCGGGGTGGATCAAGGGGATCCAGACCAAATGGCCTGAAAAGCCAAATTTCAGGTCGGTTGCAGCAAATCAAGAACCCCATACAAACGGGCCAATTCAAGCAGACGCGGCGACATCTCCTCAACCCGTAAATCACTGCCCTTTTGGGTCAGCTCCCGACGCAAGCCCAAGAGCACCGCCAAGGCCGACGAATCGAAATCGACCAAATCGGCGGCATTGAGCACGACTTGAGGCGGCAAAACCTTGGGCAATTGCGCCACCCACTGCGCGAGGCAGGCGTTGGCCTGATCGTGCAACAGGGCCGTGGGCAACTTCAGAGGCGTCATCACAAAGGGGCTCAAGCTGGCTTGGCGTTGGTCTTGTTGCGAGCCGCCAAGCTGGCGATCAAAGCATCAATTCCACCCGCGTTGATCTCTTTGGTGAACTGATTTCGGTAATTTTCAACCAACCAAACGCCCAACACGTTGAGGTCAAAAATCATCCAACCTGCGCCTTGGCCGGCTGTTTTTTCAAGGCGGTAGTCCAGTTGAACAGGGTCGCCCTTGCCACGCACCTCGGTGTTGACGACCAAATTCTTGTCGTCTTGCCCTCTGCGCAGGGGCTTGACCACCACCACTTGGTCAGTGATTTGACTGAGTGCGCCCGAATAAGTGCGAACCAGCAAAGTTTTGAACTCGTCTTGCAGGCGTTTTTGCTGTTCAGGCGTGGCAGTGCGCCAAGCAGGGCCTGTGGCCAAAGCGGTCATGCGCCGGAAATTCACGTGCGGCATCAGTTGGTTGTCCACCAACTGCATGACTTTTTGGATGTCACCCGAGCGCAAAGCCTTATCGGCCTTGATCGCGTTGAGCGTCTCATTGGTGATGCGTTGAACAAACGCTTCGGGTGCTTCCTCGGCTGCAGACGCGCCCACCATCCCCAAAGACATGGCCAAGGCACAGATGCTGACCAGCCAGTGGCGGCGACTCAAAAAAGAAAAAGAAGAAATTTTGACCATGACTTAACTGTAAGACCAGATGCGAAAAGCGATGTGAGAAACTGTAACGGGCTTATTGAGACGCTGTTGGCGTTTCGTTGTAGTCGAAGCTTGAAGGTGGGTTGCCATCGTAGATGTCATTGCGCCTTTTTTGCAGATAAGCATCGCGCACGAACGAGTACGGGTCCAGAGATGAAGCCTTGATGGCATCCACCGTCTTGAGCAAACCTGCCCTCATGTCCACCAAGCGGGTGACCAACAAAGCATTGCGGGTGGCCTCATCTGCCAAATTGTTGGTCACATTACCCTGCATGTCTACCGGGAACGCCAATGCATCACGCAACGTAGAAGGCCCAAACAACGGCAGCATCACATAGGGACCCGGCTGAACACCCCAGTAGCCCAATGTCTGTCCAAAATCTTCACGGCGCTTTTCGATGCCCATCTCGCTGGCCACATCCAAAATGCCACCCAATCCCATAAAGGTATTGATGTTGATCCGCATGAAGGTCTCTACCGTGGCTTGACCTTTGAGTTGCATGGCGCTGTTGGCCATGGACCAAACATCGCCCAAGTTGCCCATGAAGTTGCTCACCCCGGTGCGCACCATGCTGGGCAAGACCCTCACATACAGCTGCGCAGCAGGCTTGAGCGCAGCCGTGTCTAACGCATCATTGAATTGGTAAATGCTGCGGTTCATGGGCTCCCAAGGGTCACGCGCATCGGCGCTTTTCACAGTGGCACACCCCTGCAAGACCAACACAACGCAGCCGGCCAACAGCATCCAAAATCGTTTTTTGAGCAAATTCATGGCTTTTGGCCCTCAGAAGATTTTTCCGCTTGGTTGAACAAAAACTGGCTGATCAAATTTTCCAGAATCACGGCCGATTGGGTTGAACCAATGCGGTCACCTGCAGCCAGGTTTTTCTCATCGGCTCCCGGCGATACGTCGAGGTATTGCTCGCCCAACAAGCCGCTGGTTAAAATTTTCAACGAGCTGTCTTGCGGAAAAGCGTGCTCGGTTTGCAAAGTCAAGGTCACTTTGGCTTGAAAAGATTCACCATCGAATTCGATGGTTTTGACACGCCCCACCACCACACCGGCACTCTTGACGGCAGCGCCGGGCTTGAGCCCACCAATGTTGTCGAACTTGGCCGTGACCTCATAGCCCTTGTTGAAGCTCCAAGTCAACAAGTTGGCTGCCTTCAACGCCAAAAACAGCACGGCCACAGCGCCGAGCAACACAAACAAACCGACCCACACATCATTTTTTGAACGTTGCATGCCGTCCTCCTCAAATACTGAACATCATCGCAGTCAGGATGAAATCCAGACCCAACACCGACAAAGAAGAAACCACCACGCTGCGCGTGGTGGCGCTGGCCACACCCTCAGGGGTAGGCTTGGCCACATAACCCTGCAGCAAGGCAATAAAAGTCACGGCCACCCCGAACACCACGCTCTTGATGATGCCGTTGCCCACGTCCTTGAACACATCCACGCCACCTTGCATCTGGCTCCAGAATGAACCGGCATCTACGCCGATGAGCAACACACCCACCACGTAGCCGCCCAAAATGCCCACCGCACTGAACACGGCCGCGAGCAATGGCAAGGCGATGATGCCGCCCCAAAAACGCGGCGCCAAAATGCGCTGCACCGGGTCCACGGCCATCATCTCCAGCGCCGTGAGTTGCTCACCAGCGCGCATCAAGCCGATTTCGGCCGTGAGCGATGCACCCGCGCGGCCTGCAAACAACAAAGCGGCCACCACCGGACCCAACTCGCGCACCAGGCTGAGCGCCACCAACAAGCCCAGCGCTTCGGCGGAGCCATAACGCTGCAAGGTGTAGTAGCCCTGCAGGCCCAACACAAAGCCGACAAACAAGCCAGAGACCGTGATGATCGCCAGCGAATAGTTGCCCAAAAAGTGCACCTGGTCGCGCACCAAACCAAAGCGCTTGAGGGCCACGCCCGACATGCCCAACAGCTTGAAAAACAAGCGGGCAGCAAAGCCCCAATCGGCCAACATCTGTCGGGTGTGAGCGCCCAAGGCGCCGAGCAATGAGACGATCATGCTGACCTCCCATAATCTTGCGCCGCATGGGGAGCCGGGTAATGGAAAGGCACCGGACCATCACTCAGTGCGTGAACAAACTGGTGAATCAGAGGGTCGGTGCTGGCCCGCAGTTCAGCGGGTGTACCCTGTGCGGCCACACCACCATTGGCCAAAATCACCACATGGTCGGCAATCTCAAAGGTTTCCGTCACATCGTGCGACACCACCACACTGGTGATGCCCAGGCTGTCGTTCAAACGGCGAATCAATCGGGCCGCAGTGCCCAAAGAAATCGGGTCAAGTCCGGCAAAGGGCTCGTCGTACATGATCAAGTCGGGGTCGAGCGCAATGGCGCGGGCCAGGGCCACGCGGCGGCTCATGCCGCCGGAGATCTCTGAGGGCTTCAAGTCACGCGCACCACGCAAGCCCACCGCGTCCAGCTTCATGAGCACGATGTCACGGATCAGGTCTTCCGACAACGCCGTGTGCTCGCGCAATGGGAAGGCCACGTTGTCGAACACGCTCATGTCGGTGAACAAGGCCCCAAACTGGAACAACATACCCATGCGGCGGCGGGCAGCGTACAGCTCGGCCTGGTGCATGGGGGTGATGTCATCACCGTCAAACAGCAACTGGCCCGAGCTGGCGCGAATTTGCCCACCAATGAGGCGCAGCACCGTGGTTTTGCCGCCGCCCGAAACACCCATCAGGGCCGTGACTTGTCCGCGCGGCACATTGAAGCTCAAGTTCTTCAAGATGACACGGTCGCCGTACCCAAAGCTCAGGTCGCGCAGTTCAACAAGAGGATGTGTCGTGGACGAAGTCTGCATTAAAGAACAAGAGCCGGACTGTCCGGCTCTTGAGATGGTAAAAACTCCCAGTAAGCGGTGTGCGTACCAGAAAAATAAGTTATTTTACTTAGAACAAATAACCCTCAACGCGGCAGATCACTGGCGCCCATGAGGAACTCGTCCACCGAACGCGCAGCCTGACGGCCTTCACGGATCGCCCACACCACCAAGGACTGGCCTCGGCGCATGTCGCCAGCGGCAAACACTTTGGGCACATTGGTGGCATAGCCACCTGTGAAGTCGGTGCTGGCCTTGGCATTGCCACGGGCATCTTTGTCGATACCAAAAGCGTCGAGCACAGTGGCAACCGGGTTGGTGAATCCCATGGCCAGCAGCACCATGTCGGCTTTGTGATGCTTTTCACTGCCGGCCACTTCAACCATCTTGCCGTCTTTGAACTCGACTTGAACGGTGGTCAGTCCGGTGACTTTGCCCTTTTCACCGATGAAAGCTTTGGTGGAAATGGCGAATTCGCGCTGCAGCAGACCTTTTTCAGCGCTTTCGTCGTGGCTGGAGCTGGTGCGCAGTTTCATGGGCCAATAAGGCCAGACCAATGCTTTGTTTTCTTTTTCGGGAGGCTCGGGCATGACCTCGAACTGGGTGACGCTCACAGCGCCGTGGCGAGTGCTGGTGCCCACGCAGTCGCTGCCGGTGTCGCCGCCGCCGATCACGATGACGTTTTTGCCGTCTGCGCGGAGTTGGCCTTTGAGCTTGTCGCCCGCATTCACCTTGTTTTGCTGGGGCAAGAACTCCATGGCGAAGTGGATGCCTTCGAGATCACGGCCGGGTACAGGCAAGTCACGCGACTGCTCTGAACCACCGGTCAACAACACCGCATCGAAGTCTTTCTTGAGTTGCTCAGCGCTGATGGTTTCTTGGGCCCAATTGGTGATTTTGGAATCCTTGGGCCACTCACCGACCAACACGCTGGTGCGGATCTTCACACCTTCGGCTTCAAGCTGCTGCACACGGCGGTCGATGTGGGTCTTTTCCATCTTGAAGTCGGGGATGCCGTAACGCAGCAAACCACCCACACGGTCGTTTTTCTCAAACAAGGTCACGTCGTGGCCTGCACGGGCCAGCTGCTGAGCGGCGGCCAAACCTGCAGGGCCAGCGCCAATGATGGCCACGGTCTTACCGGTCTTGACTTTGGCAGGACGGGGCGTGACCCAGCCTTCGGCCCAAGCGCGGTCGATGATGGCGTGCTCAATCGACTTGATGCCAACAGCATCGTCGTTGAAGTTGACCACGCAAGCCGCTTCGCAGGGGGCGGGGCAGATGCGCCCAGTGAACTCAGGGAAGTTGTTGGTGCTGTGCAGCACCTCGATCGCGTTCTTCCAGTCACCTTCAAACACCAGGTTGTTGAAATCAGGAATGATGTTGTTGACCGGGCAGCCGTTGTTGCAAAACGGTGTGCCGCAGTCCATGCAACGTGCCGCCTGGGTTTTGGATTGTTCTTCGGTCAAGCCGATCACGAACTCGCCGTAGTTCTTCAAGCGTTCGGAAACCGGCTTGTAGCCTTCTTCGATGCGCTCAAATTCCATGAAACCTGTGATTTTTCCCATGATGATTCCTTAAGCTTTTTGACGTTCAGCGCTCGTCGGGGTCAGGCAGCGACTGGTTGAGCTGCTTTTGCAGCTTTGCGTGCATTGATCTCGCCCAGGGCACGCTTGTATTCGTTCGGGAACACCTTCACGAACTTGGCGCGGGCGGTGGCCCAGTTGTCCAGCAACTCGCGGGCACGCTGGCTGCCGGTCCACTTGTGGTGGTCTTCCAGCAGTTTTTTGAGTTGTGCTTCGTCGGCTTGGTCGCGGTGCCAGACCTTGCGGTCCACTTGCGCTTCTTGTTCAGCAGCTGACAACACTTTTTCCATGCTGACCATGGCGGTGTTGCAACGCGACGCGAACTCGCCGTCTTCGTCGTACACATAGGCGATACCGCCACTCATGCCGGCGCCGAAGTTGCGGCCGGTTTTGCCCAAAACAGCGACAGTGCCGCCGGTCATGTACTCGCAACCATGGTCGCCCGTGCCTTCGACCACCGCTGTAGCGCCCGACAGACGCACCGCAAAGCGCTCACCGGCCACACCGGCGAAGAAAGCCTCACCCGTGGTCGCGCCATACATGACGGTGTTGCCCACGATGATGTTTTGTGACGCCACGCCACGGAACTCCAGGCTCGGGCGCACCACCACGCGACCACCGGACAAGCCTTTGCCCGTGTAGTCGTTGGCTTCGCCGATCAGGTACAGCGTGATGCCCTTGGCCAAGAAGGCACCAAAGGACTGACCGCCTGTACCTTCGAGCTGGATGCGCAAAGTGTCGTCAGGCAAGCCTTCGGGGTGCACCTTGGTCACCGCACCGGACAACATGGCGCCGACCGAGCGGTTCACGTTGCGCGCGACTTCCATAAACTGCACTTTTTCGCCTTTGTCAATGGCGGCGCGGCTCTTGGCGATCAGCACGTTGTCCAAGGCTTTTTCCAGGCCATGGTCTTGCGTGTCCACATGGCGCACGGCCACGGTTGACTCGACCTGCGGCACGGCCAGCAGACGACCGAAGTCCAAGCCCTTGGCTTTCCAGTGCGCCACGCCACTCTTCATGTCGAGCAGGTCGGCACGGCCCACCAAATCGTCGAACTTGGCAATGCCCAACTGGGCCATGATCTGACGCACTTCTTCGGCGATGAAGAAAAAGTAATTGACAACATGCTCGGGCTTGCCGGTGAACTTCTTGCGCAGTGCGGGGTCTTGCGTGGCCACGCCCACAGGGCAAGTGTTCAGATGGCATTTGCGCATCATGATGCAGCCTTCGACCACCAGCGGTGCAGTGGCAAAGCCGAACTCGTCTGCACCCAACAAAGCGCCGATGGCGACGTCACGGCCGGTCTTCATCTGGCCATCGGCCTGCACGCGGATGCGACCGCGCAAACCGTTGAGCACCAGCGTCTGCTGGGTTTCGGCCAGACCGATTTCCCAAGGCGAGCCTGCGTGCTTGACCGATGACCAAGGTGATGCACCCGTGCCGCCGTCGTGACCGGCGATCACGACGTGGTCGGCCTTGCACTTGGCCACACCGGCTGCGATGGTGCCCACGCCGATTTCGGACACCAGCTTGACGCTGATGTCACTGTGCGGGGCCACGTTCTTCAGGTCGTGTATCAGCTGGGCCAAGTCCTCGATCGAGTAAATGTCGTGGTGCGGTGGTGGCGAGATCAGTCCGACACCGGGCACCGAGTGGCGCAGCTTGCCGATGTAGTCGGACACTTTGCCGCCGGGCAACTGGCCGCCTTCACCGGGCTTGGCACCTTGGGCCATCTTGATCTGGATCTGGTCAGCGCTCGACAGGTATTCAGCCGTGACGCCGAAGCGGCCCGAAGCGACTTGCTTGATGCGCGAGCGCAGGCTGTCGCCTGCGGCCAAAGGCATATCGACTTCAACGTTTTCTTCACCGATCACGCTCTTCAAAGAATCGCCCAATTTGATCGGGATGCCTTTGAGTTCGTTGCGGTAACGGTTGGCGTCTTCACCGCCTTCACCCGTGTTGCTCTTGCCGCCAATTCGGTTCATGGCCACGGCCAGGGTGGCGTGCGCTTCGGTGGAAATCGAACCCAGCGACATCGCGCCGGTAGCGAAACGCTTGACGATCTCGGCTGCTGGCTCAACCTGCTCCAGCGGGATGGCTTTGGACGGGTCGATTTTGAATTCGAACAGACCGCGCAGCGTCATGTGGCGCTTGCTCTGGTCGTTGATGATCTGCGCGTATTCTTTGTAGGTGCTGAAGTTGTTGGCACGGGTAGAGTGCTGCAACTTGGCAATCGCGTCGGGTGTCCACATGTGCTCTTCGCCACGGGCGCGCCAAGCGTATTCGCCGCCAGCGTCCAACATGGTGGCCAGCAAAGGGTCATCGCTGAAGGCAGCGGTGTGCATGCGGAAGGCTTCTTCGGCGATTTCGAACACACCAATGCCGCCCACGCGACTGGAGGTGCCAGTGAAGTACTTGTTGATGGTTTCGGTGTTGATGCCGATGGCTTCGAACAACTGCGCACCGCAATACGACATGTAGGTCGACACACCCATCTTGGACATGATCTTGGACAAGCCCTTGCCGATCGCCTTGATGTAGTTGTAGATGGCTTTCTCGGCCGACAAATCACCCGGCAGTTCTTTATGCAGTGCGGCCAGAGTTTCCATGGCCAGGTAGGGATGCACGGCTTCAGCGCCGTAACCTGCGAGCACGGCAAAGTGGTGTACTTCGCGGGCGGTGCCGGTCTCAACCACCAAGCCTGCGGTAGTGCGCAGGCCTGCGGTCACCAGGTGCTGGTGAATGGCCGACAGGGCCAGCAGTGCGGGCACAGCCACTTGGGTGGCGCTCACGCCACGGTCGCTGATGATCAGGATGTTGTGACCGCCCTTGATGGCGTCAACGGCTTCGGCGCACAACGAGGCCAACTTGGCTTCCACACCTTCGCGACCCCACAACAAGGGGTAAGTGATGTCCAGTGTGGCGCTCTTGAACTTGCCCTTGGTGGCTTGGTCAATGTTGCGCAACTTGGCCATGTCTGCAAAATCCAGGATGGGCTGGCTGACTTCCAGGCGCATCGGCGGGTTGACCTGGTTGATGTCCAGCAGATTGGGCTTAGGCCCAATGAAGGACACCAGTGACATCACGATCGCTTCCCGGATCGGGTCAATGGGCGGGTTGGTCACCTGCGCGAACAACTGCTTGAAGTAGTTGTAAAGCGGCTTGTTTTTATCTGACAGCACAGCCAGTGGGCTGTCGTTGCCCATGGAGCCGATGGCTTCTTCACCCGCCGAGGCCATGGGCGCCAGCAGAAACTTGATGTCTTCTTGCGTGGTACCAAAGGCTTGTTGTAAATCGAGCAATGGCACATCAGAGGCCGGCGCCAATGCGGCTTCGGCCACATCGTCGAGCTTGATGCGCAGGTTTTCGATCCACTGCTTGTAGGGCTTGGCGCTGGCCAAACCAGCCTTCAACTCTTCGTCGTTGATCATGCGGCCTTGTTCCAAGTCGATCAGGAACATCTTGCCAGGCTGCAAACGCCACTTCCGCACGATCTTGCTTTCGGGAATCGGCAAGACGCCCGTCTCTGAGCCCATGATGACCATGTCGTCGTCGGTGATGATGTAACGCGAAGGGCGCAGACCGTTACGGTCCAAGGTCGCACCAATCTGGCGGCCATCGGTGAAAACGATGGAGGCGGGGCCATCCCATGGCTCCAACATCGCCGCATGGTATTCATAGAAGGCCTTGCGGCGCTCGTCCATGGTGGTGTGCTGTTCCCACGGCTCGGGGATCATCATCATCACGGCCTGGCTGATGGGGTAACCCGCCATCGTCAGCAATTCCAGACAGTTGTCAAAAGTCGCGGTGTCGGACTGACCGGCAAAGCTGATGGGGTAGAGCTTTTGCAGGTCATTGGCCAATACGGGCGAGGACATCACGCCTTCGCGGGCCTTCATCCAGTTGTAATTGCCCTTGACGGTGTTGATCTCGCCGTTGTGCGCCACATAGCGGTAAGGGTGGGCCAATGGCCACTCGGGGAAGGTGTTGGTCGAGAAACGCTGGTGCACCAGACCCAAGGCCGAGACGCAGCGCTCGTCTTGCAAGTCCAAGTAATACGTGCCCACTTGGTCGGCCAGCAGCAAGCCCTTGTAAACCGCTGTGCGGCTGGACATGCTGGGGATGTAGTACTCGTTGCTGTGCGTGAGCTGAAGGGCCTGAATGGCGGCGCTGGCGGTCTTGCGGATCACATACAGCTTACGCTCTAGAGCATCTTGCACAATCACGTCGGCACCACGGCCAATGAAAATCTGGCGCATGACCGGTTCTTTTTCGCGCACAGTGGGCGACATGGGCATGTCACGGTTGACGGGCACATCGCGCCAGCCCAGCACCACCTGGCCTTCGGCCTTGACGGCGCGTTCCAGCTCTTGCTCGCAAGCCATGCGCGAAGCATGCTCTTTGGGCAAGAACACCATGCCCACGCCGTATTCACCAAACGGTGGCAGCGCCACGCCCTGCTTGGCCATCTCATCGCGGTACAGCGCATCGGGCAACTGAATCAGGATACCGGCACCATCACCCATGAGCGCGTCAGCACCCACCGCACCCCGGTGGTCGAGGTTTTCAAGAATCTTGAGCGCCTGCGTCACGATGGCGTGGGTTTTGTGACCTTTGATGTGGGCCACAAAGCCGACACCGCAAGCATCGTGCTCATTGGCCGGGTCATACAAACCGGTCGATTGGAAATGTTCTTTTGCACTGGCCGAAGTCATGGACGTTCCTAAGGGTTTTTACGCAGAGCGCAGAGTGTAGTGCACAGCAGCATCCATGCCAATCTTTTTAATTGGGGTCAGATCCCAATTAATTTGACTTTCGACATGACCACCAATTAATTGGGGACAGATTCAATCCAAACGCTTTTTGAATGGCCGCCCCGCCTTGCCAGGCACCAAACGGCGCAATGTGGCCTGCTGCAAGCCCTCCACAAAATCGGCAGATCCCAAGGCCCAGCCCGACAAAGCGCTTTGGGTCAGCTGATCTTTTTCACGTTGCACCAAACCCGTTTGCACCAGTTCGGCATAAGCCGCCTCGCGTGCAAAAGGCGTGTTGCCCAAGCCCCAAAACAGGGCATGCGGCTTCAACCATGGGTCATTCACCTGCCCAATACAGTGCCTATGACTGGACCACTTGAAATCAACAGGCTGCGCCACCATCCCCGCCCGCACTGGGTTCAGGTCGATGTAAACCATACAAGCCAAGAGATAACGTTCCGTCTCAATCAAATTGCTGCGGTAGCGCCCCTCCCACAGCGTCCCGGTGCGCCGATGCCGCAAATTGAAGTAACGCACATAGGCACGGCCCACCGCCTGCATCATCTGCGGCAGGCCCTCATTGGTTTCGGGCGTGAGCAGCAGATGAAAGTGGTTGTCCATGATGACGTAAGCATGGATGGCCACTTTGAAATTTTGCGCATGCTCTTGCCAAAGCGCCAGCAACCGCTCGCGGTCGGCGTCATCGCGCACGATGGGCTGACGGTCATTGCCGCGCTGGATAACGTGGTGCGGGTAAGCGGCAACGGTGAGTCGGGGTTGACGGGCCATGGGCGGCTCCTAGCTGAACAGAGGGAACCAGTTTAATTGGGATCTGACCCCAATTAATTCAGCGGATAGCGTGTGTCCATCAGTTCAGCCACCCCAAACTCGGTCAGCAAAGCTTGCAGGCGTTCGCCAGCCGTGCGCTTTTTCTGGCCGGTGTATTTGGCCAGGATCAGCTCGTTTTTCATGCTGTGTTCCCAGCCCACCAGTTCGGTCACGGTCACCTGGTAGCCCTGGGATTCCAAGTACAGACAGCGCAGCACGTTGGTGAGTTGGCTGCCCACTTCGCGGGTGTGCAGCGGGTGACGCCAGAGTTCGGCCAAGGGGGTGCGCTGCAGGTTGATCGCCTTGTTCTGGTTGAGCGCCCGGGCCAATTCGGCCTGGCAGCAGGGCACCAGCACCATGAACTTGGCATTCTTTTGCAAGCCAAAGGCGATGGCGTCGTCGGTGGCGGTGTCGCAGGCGTGCAGCGCAGTGACCACATCGATTTGCGCGGGCAAGGCATCGCTTTGCGCAGATTCGGCCACGCTCAGATTAAGGAATTGCATGCGTTCAAAGCCCAGCCGCTGGGCCAAGGCTTGAGACGATGCCACCAGTTCACTGCGGGTCTCGATACCGTAAATCGTGCCTTGACCCAGGGGCTTGAAAAACAGATCGTAAATGATGAAGCCCAAATACGACTTGCCAGCACCGTGGTCAGCCAGCGTCGCGCCTTCGGGCCTGACAGGCAATTCAAGCAGCAGCTTCTCGATGAACTGGAACAGGTGGTAGACCTGCTTGAGCTTGCGCCGTGAGTCCTGGTTGAGCTTGCCCTCGCGGGTCAGGATGTGCAGTTGTTTGAGCAACTCGACCGACTGTCCGGGGCGCACTTCGGGTGGTAACACGGATTCGGCGTTGTCGAAGGCAGATCGCTTTTTCATGGGCTAGGACCCACATCCAGCTTTTTCCAACCTGCAGCCCCCAGCTTTTCCAGCGTCTCGATGTTGGTCTCGTAAATCATCTCGGCTTCAGGAAAAGCCTCTACCGCCCGGTCGATGCTCTCCTCGCGCAGCAGGTGCAGCGTGGGATAAGGCGAGCGGTTGGTGAAATTGCCGATGTCGTCCGGCTCGGTGTCAGCGAACTGGAACTGCGGGTGAAAACTCGCCACTTGGAACACGCCTTCCATGTCGAGCTCTTCCAGCACGGCATCGGCCTCGTCCAGAAAGTCATTGAACTCCAGAAAATCTTGCAGCATCTGCGGCACGATCAAGAGCACGGTCTCGCGCTCTTCGGCGGGCATGGAGGCCAGCGCCTGCAGCTGCTCGATCAGCTCGTCGCGCAGACCCTCCAGGCCTTTGGCCTCGCTCAACACGCAATGGATCTGGCCTTTGACGTGCGGGGCTTTGGCAAAGGGGCAAAGGTTCAGGCCAATCACGGCGCGTTCGAGCCAGCGCACGGTGTCGGCAATTTCGGGGGTGCTCATATCGGTCATGGTCGAGATTGTGCCTGCGAGAGCAAGCGCCCAGCCTGCCAAGCCAGCGCGGCCCCCATCGCACAACATCCCACCGTGACCAGGGGCGTGAGTTGCCAACCGCCGGCCCGCGAAGCCACAGCGGCCATCACTGGCGGCCCAACGAATTGACCGAGCGCAGACAACTGCTGCACCCAGCCCACCGTAGTGGCCACTTGGTGCTCGCCCGGGGCCAGGCGCACCGCCAAACTGAAGAGCGTGCCCGGCACCAGGCCGCCCATGCCCGAGAACAACAACACCCCGGTAAAACGCAACCAAGGCAGGTTTTCGGTGAAGGGTGCGAAGGCCACGGTGCTGCCCAGCGCCATGGCGCCAAAGCCCAGCCACAGGGTGGCGCGAGGTGCCCAGCCGCGCTGCAGCAATCGGCCAGACGCCATGTTGCCCAAGATGTTTGCAGCTGCCGCCAGTGCAGTCAGCACGCCCAGCAGCGCACCGCTCAAGCCAGCCGCAGCATAAATAGACGGCAAGAAGCCCACCACCGACAACCATTGCCCCGAATACATGCCAAAGGTGAGGGCGACCAACCAAGGGCCGGGGGAAATCAAGGTTTGGCGCAGACGCTGCCACGCACCATTGAGTCTTTGGCTTTGCACCAAGATTGGGTCTGCCAAGTGAAGGGCTGATAACGAATCAGGTGACTCAACAGCCCGCACCAATGGCGGATCGGCAGGCACGCAGCGAACCAGCCACGCCGCCATCGCCAGCGATACGGCAGAAAACAGACCCCACCAAGCCCCCCAGCCCCAAACCGGGATGAACAGCGGCCCGACCAGCAAAGCCAGCGCAGTGCCGGTGGGCATGTAAGTGCCCCACAAACCCAGCATGCCCGGCAGTTGCGCAGGCGGCACCAACCGTCGAATCAGGGCTGGTGCAGGCAAAGCCACCAGCAAAAAGCCCAGGCCTTCGATGGCCCGCAGCGCCAACAAAGTGGACACAGAAGTGGCCAATGCGCCCAAGCCACTGGCCAGCGCCAGCAGGCACAAGCCGCGCACCATGCTGCGTCTGAGCCCCATGCCGTCGGCCCACAGGCCCATGAACACGGCCAAACTCATGCCCGCCAATTGAACGATGGACAACAGGAAACCCGACTGCACCAGTGTCAGGCCCAACTCGGCCTGCAGCACAGGCAAAGCGGGTGGCAACTTGCCCACTTGCAGAGCAGCCACGCCGCCAGCCAGCACCACAAGCCAAGCGGGCCGGCTGGCGGACTCACGGCTCACAGCAGCTTGCGCCCCGTCAGGCGTTCGTGTTCGCGCAGAGCAAAGCGGTCGGTCATGCCGGCAATGTAATCGGCCACGGTGCGATGGCCATCGGTGGCAGCGGCGAAATCCGGGGGCATTTCGGCAGGTTTGGCCACATAAGCCGTGAACAACTCTCTCACCACCTGCTGCGCTTGACCGGTGGTTTGCATGACCTGCGGATGGCGGTACAACTGCGCGTAAAGAAATTTCTTGAGCTCGCCACTGCGCGTCTTCATCTCGGCACTGAATGCCACCAAAGGACCTGCCATTCGGGCTTCGGCCAGCGTACCCACACCCGCCTTGGCAACGGCCTGGCGAGTGGTCTCGATCACGTCATACACCTGGTCGCTGAGCATGCGGCGGATGGATTCATACAACAAGCGGCGCGGCTTATCTGCCAAGCGCGGATGCTCAGCCATCGCTTGCTGGTGGTAGTGCGCAAACAGTTCGACTTGCAGCAGTTGCTCGATGCTGATCAGCCCCGAGCGCACACCGTCGTCGATGTCGTGCGCGTTGTAGGCAATCGCGTCGGCCAGGTTGCACAGCTGCGCCTCTAAGCTGGGTTGGGTGCGGTCGATAAAACGCCGCCCAACCCCTCCCGGCTCAGTCAGCTCCAGATGCTCAGCATTGGCACGCGAGCAATGTTTGAGCACGCCCTCGCGAGTTTCAAAACTCAAATTCAGGCCATCGAATGCTGGGTAGCGCTCTTCCAGTTTGTCTACCACGCGCAGGCTTTGCAGGTTGTGCTCAAAGCCGCCGTGTGCAGCCATGCATTCGTTCAGTGTGTCTTGCCCGGCATGACCGAAAGGCGTATGACCCAGATCGTGCGCCAGTGCCACGGCTTCGACCAAATCTTCGTTCAGGCCCAAGGTCCGGGCAATAGAACGGCCCAACTGAGCGACCTCCAATGAGTGGGTGAGCCGCGTGCGAAAAAGATCGCCTTCATGGTTCAGAAAAACCTGCGTCTTGTAGACCAATCGCCGAAAGGCGGTGGAGTGCACGATGCGGTCGCGATCGCGTTGAAAAGTATTGCGTGTGGGTGCTGCGGGTTCGGCAATTCTGCGGCCCCGGCTATGGGCCGGATCGCAAGCCAAGGTCGACAAGGGGGACTGCCCCTCGCTTGTTAGCTCCCACAAAGCCAATGACCCGGTGTGCATCGGCATCAGGCGCAACAGGCGTTGATCACCTCGCGAACCATGGCGTCGGGCGCACCGCACACCTTGGCCTTTCCAGGCCCGTCGATGACCACAAACTGAATGTCGCCACCGATGGCTTTTTTGTCCAGGCGCATGTGCTCGATGTAATGGCCCGCGTTGTCGGCGGCGTCAATGACCGGACCGCGCACCGGCAAGCCTGCGCGCTCAATCAAGGCCCGCAAACGCGCCACAAAGGCGGCATCAACGTGCCCCAACCGTTGCGAGAGCTCTGCCGCCATGACCATGCCGCAGCCCACGGCTTCGCCATGCAGCCAGACGCCAAAGCCCAGACCGGCTTCAATGGCGTGGCCGAAGGTGTGACCAAAATTCAGGATGGCACGCAGGCCGGCTTCGCGCTCGTCTTGGCCCACGACCCAGGCTTTGATTTCACAGCTGCGTTTGACGGCATGGGCCAGTGCAGCTGGATCTTGCGCCATCAAAGCGTCGATGTTCGCCTCGATCCAATCCAAAAACGCCATGTCAGCGATCGGGCCGTATTTGATGACTTCGGCCAGGCCCGCGCTCAGCTCGCGCGGGGGCAACGTGGCCAAGGTGCTCAAGTCACAGACCACGCGCACCGGCTGGTAAAACGCACCGATCATGTTTTTTCCCAATGGGTGGTTGATGGCGGTTTTGCCGCCCACTGACGAATCGACCTGCGACAAAAGTGTGGTCGGTACCTGCACAAAGGGCACGCCGCGCATGTAACTGGCTGCAGCAAATCCGGTCATGTCACCGATCACGCCACCGCCTAAAGCAAACAACACCGTTTTTCGGTCGCAGCCTTGGCCCAGCAAACCGTCAAAAATCAGGTTCAGGGTTTGCCAGTCTTTGTGCGCTTCACCATCGGGCAGCACCACGGTGTGCACCTGCTTGTAATGCGGCGAAATGGCATGGCGCAAAGCGGCTTCGTACAAAGGGGCAATCGTGTCATTGGTCACGATCATGGCCGTTGTGGCCTTGGGCAAACCCGCCCAAGTTTCGGGACGGCTCAGCAGACCTTGGCCAATCTGGATGTCGTAACTGCGGTCGGCCAGAGAGATGCCCACTGTTTGCAAGGGAGCGGTTTGGAGTGAAGAATTGGACTCAGACATAGCCCCCAAGTGTAGGGGTTTTGGGTCGCAGCGCTGGCTCAACGAGGACCGGAGCTGGGTCTGAAGTTGGGGTCGGAGGTGGGAGCAGCTTCAGACACGGGCAGATTGGCAGGCAAATGGCCGGCCAACTCCAACTGCATCACGATCATGTTGACCAAGGTGGCCACCGAGGGTCGCCCGGTCTCAATGACAAAATGCGCGACCTGGCGGTACAAGGGATCTCGGGTGGCGTACAAATCACGCAAGCGCTTCAAAGGGTCGTCGACCTGCAACAAAGGTCTGGCGTTGTCATGGCGCACACGGCGAAACACGTCCTCGGGGGTGGATCGAAGGTAAATCACCTGGCCTCGTTCGTGCAAATGCTGGCGGTTGACTTCGCGCAAAACTGCGCCCCCACCGGTAGCGATCACACCTTGATGGGTGCTGCTCAAGTCGTCCAACACCTGTTGCTCCACATCTCGAAAGCGGTCTTCACCCTCGCGTGCAAAAAATTCACGGATGGCACAGCCCAAGCGGTGTTCGATCACATGGTCTGAATCCACAAAAGGCAGCCCCAAACGGCGGGCCAATTGCCTGCCGATGGTGGTTTTTCCCGAGCCCGGAAGGCCCACAAAGATGATGCGCACGTGAAATCTCTGGCCAAAAACATAACCGGCCTGTTGGAGGCAGGCGTACAACAAGTCTAAGTAAGTGTATTCGACCCTTTGCCGAAAGTCTGAGCACGACCGACCAAAACACCACAGCCAGCCAATCGCCTTTCAAGGTGTGGCCACTGCCGGGGCGTCGGCCATGACGCGGGGTGTCAGGAAAATCAACAGTTCACTGTTGCGCTGGGTCCGGTCACGGTTTTTGAACAACCAACCCAGGCCAGGCACCGTGCCCAAACCGGGTACCCTGGCCTCGTTGTCGCGATCGGTCTCTTCGTAAATACCGCCCAACACCACCGTGCCTCCATCCTCCACCCTGACTTGTGTTTTCACGTGCTTGGTGTTGATGGCAAAGCCCGCCGGGGTAATCTGACCCACGCTGTCGCGGTTGACGTCCACATCCAGCACCACCGAGCCGTCCGGGGTGATTTGTGGCGTGACCTCCAGCTTCAGATTGGCTTTGCGGAATGTGATCGAGGTGGCACCACTGGCCGAGGCCGTCTGGTACGGCAACTCGGTGCCTTGCTCTATCAGGGCTTTGGTCTGGTCGGCCGTCACCACCCGGGGGCGTGACACCACTTTGCCCCGCCCATCCGCTTCCAAAGCCGAGATTTCAACATTGATGAAACGGTCTGCCGCCGCATTGAACAATGAGACTGCAAAAGTGGACGGTGTTTGGAGGGTCTGACCCGCATTGCCAGCAGGCAACCTGACCTGATTGCCTGTGACCACCCCCGGACCGACCACAGCATTGCTCGCGCCCAAAGCCAAGGTGCTGTTGCTGCCGCTGACCTGCAAAGGCATGGCCAAACCAGCCCCTAAGCGAACCCCCAAAGATTCGCCAAATTGCCGCTCGGCTTCCACGATGCGGGCCTCGATCATCACCTGCCGAATGGGCACATCCAAACGCTGTATCAGGGCATCTACAGACACCAAGCGGGATGGCACATCGGACACAAACAACTGGTTGGTGCGCGGATCAAACAACACACTGCCGCGAGAACTCAACATGCGTCCACCCGTGCCGGTCAATCCACCAGGCGCTCCACCCTGCAGGCGCTGGGCCAAATCAGCTGCACGCGCATGCTTCAGTCGAACAGGCAGCATCTGCAAGGGACTGACTGCGTCCAAGGCTGCACGGGACTCCAATTGCTTTCTTTCTCGTGTCGCCCATTCATCTTGAGGCGCCACCCACAAAACCCGACCATCCAGGCGGTAAGCCAGTCCTTTGGCCTGCAAAACGATGTTCAAGGCTTGAGGCCACGGCACATCGGACACGCGCACCGTGACCTGTCCGCCCACCCCGTCTGCAGCCACCAGGTTCAAGCCTGAAAAGTCAGCAAACACCTGCAACAAGGTCTTGAGAGGCACATCTTGAAAATTCAAACTGATAGGTTGATCGGCCTTGGGTAAATGGGGACCTGGCTCCGATGCGGGTGCTACAAAGGACACACTGGCGACAGGAGGCGCAGCCGTTTGCGCCATCAAAAAACCACAGCCATTGATCCACAAGAGCCCATGCAGCCAGGACCCATAGACACCCCAACGGCCACACCGTGCATTTATGAATTTCATGGCGCCCTGACCTCCATCGCTATAGATTGAATGCGACCGACTGCATCACGCACTTCCATGTCATCTCGGCCAATGCGCCAGACCCGGTGCCCCTCTATGCTGAGCTGGCGACCCTCTTGGATGCGAAACCAATGTGTGGCGTTGGCCACCACGGCTTCAGCTTGCGCGCCTTGACGCCAAATACCAATCAGGCGCATGGGCAGCATGGGCAAACGCTCGGGTTCGTTCGAAAAAATCAGTGGTTTTGACAGCGGATCTGTAACAACTGCCGATTCGGACGGCACACCCACAACCACACCAGTCAGTGGCAGAACACCCGCTCGAGCCTCTTGGTTCAACTTTGGAGCCATTTGAATAGGCAGATCAAAAATCGATACGGCTTCTTTTTGAAGAAGGGCTTTGGGCCTATCGGATGATTCAACAGCAAAAAACACACCGTGCTCAGTGTCTGCAGACGCGCCAGGCTTGAACCAAAGGCGCCACACCACCTCGATGTCCACACCCTCCTTGTTGGCACCGGGTACAACCCGTAAACGATCCATCGACCAGATGGGGCCCATGCTCAACAGCGACGCCCACACCCCTGTCCAATTTTCAAAACGGGCTTGAAGACGGAAAGACATGGCTTGACTGGACAAAGGAGCGAGCACAAGGTCATTGACGGGCTGAACGCCCATTAACCTGACCCCATGCTGGGCCAACTTGTTTTGCAAATGGGTCCAAAGCCGTTCTTGTTGGTCTGTTGTTGGTAAACGATGGATCTCATCCGACGCCACAGGACCTGCAATTTGAGGACGCGCGATAGGCGCTGCCATCAATTGGGATTGCAATGCCTCAACCTCGCTTTTGAGCTGTGCACGTGCCAACCAAATTGGCGAGTGCCACCAAACGCCCAATGCCCATGCCAACAAACAAGCTGCTACCGCAAAGCCCCAACGACGCGCCCACCACCGAAACTGCGCCTGCACGCGAATACCCCAATCGGCCCCACCCACATCCCAAGCCGTCCACTTTTCACGCATCCAACTCAGATGGTTCATGGCACAGCCCCTTTGGCCACGCTTTGAAGGTCCGTTGCCATCGGCTTGAAGCCAGGCCATGGACTGACCCAGACGAAATCCAGCCCCAAGGGTTCTGAGTGACCTTCAAAGTTTGGCCCTGTTCGGATGTTGACGCTGGTTTGTCGAACCCAATCGGTTGGCGTTGAACTCGGCGTTGCATTCGAGGCCGCTGCTGGTGCCTCTGATTCGGGCCGGTGCGCCTCCAGTTGGGCCATCAACCGATGCCGTGAAGATTTCAAAGCATCAAAGTCACGGCTCCAACCACTAAGCTCCAGTTTTCCGGACCCCAGTTGCAAACGCGTCAGTCGCCACTTCGCGTCTTGAACCTCGCCCAGCAAGACTTGGTTCAACGCAATCCATGCATGGTGCTGTTGTGAAATTTTCCGAAGCTGCTGTGATTGTTGGCGTTGGCGGTCTTGCTCAGCAACCCTTTGCTGCGCCAACTTCTGCTGCTGACTGGACGCCAGCCACTGGGCTTGCAACTGGGTCTGTTGCAAGCGCAAGCTGTGCACAGATTTCTCTAAGGCCAACAAGCTTATTCCGGCCAACAAGGTCCCCATGGCCAAACCGGCGAGCGTGGTGATGACCCGGTGTCGTCTTCGGCGCTGCTGATGTAACGCCGGGTAGTTCATCAGATTCCAGGACAAACTCATGTCCACGCTTTCAGTGCCAAACCAGCTGCCACCAAGCGAGGGCCAGCCGGACTTTGGAGCACCTCTTGAACAGACTGCTCCAAGGTCATAGGGCCGACCCGGGCAGTGGGCATTGCCTCGGTGTCTGTCAGCCGTGCAAGATCAAATTGCCAGTCCTGCACAGGACGCGTCAACAAAACAGTCAGGCCGCCACACAAACAAGAAGCGGCTCTTTGAGCTGCTTGCGCTACAGGCTCCACACTGGCCAACTGCCAACCTGAACGTTGAACGCATTGGTTGAAGCGTTCAATTGAAGCTTTATTGCATGCCACCCATAGCAATTGGTCCAACACACCGTCAGACAACAAGTCCATTTGCCAATCAAAGCTGATTTCTTGTGGCTCAAGGTCCAATGTCCGCGCAGCCTCCAACTGGACTTCGGCTTCACGGTCGGATGGACCGAGGCCCACTGGAATGGCCAAAACACCGCTCACCACTTGGTCCATGGGCAAACCCATATTGACACGATGGCGGCCCTGAAACGCACCGCGGGAGGCGCCACTTTGACGCAATCCATGGGATACGCCCAAGACACTTTGATCTTCCAAATCGCCTGCGAGGTACTGAACTGTGTGCACACCCATCCATGGCGAGGCCTCTTTGCCCAGGCCGAGCAAAAACCAGCCCTTCTGCGCCGGTGCCAAGCCCCAAGCTTGCTTGACGGCTCGCGTTCGCAGCCGTTGCGAAAGCCATGACGCAAACTGCATGCCTTGCCCCTTTAAGAAATCTTCAAAAGTCTGTCCGGACATGTTTTGTAACATGAATACGGTTTTTGTCCTTATTTTTTTAAAACCATATAGCTCATTTATTTGAACTAGCGGGCAATGTGAGGCGTGTACTTTTTTATAATGTGAAGCCGCCTGTACTTTGCAGTCTGCCTCCAGCACACCACCTATGCCCTCCAAAGACAAGCCAGCAACGCCCACAAACCAGCCCTCAGGCGCCAATGCATCCTCGGGCTGGATCGCATTGATTTTCAAGATGGTTTTATGGGCCGCCGGTCTGCTGGCAGCTGGTCTGGCGAGTCTGTTGATGGTGGTGGGCGTGGCCATGGTCATGGCCTATCCGAACTTGCCCGATATCTCGGACTTGGCCGAGTACAAACCCAAACTGCCGCTCCGGGTGTTCACCGCCGATGGCCAGTTGATGGGCGAGTTTGGCGAGGAACGCCGCAACCTGACCCCCATCAAAGACATTCCCAAAGTCATGAAGGACGCTGTGCTGTCGATCGAAGACAACCGCTTTTACCAACATGGCGGCGTAGACTACTTGGGCATTTTGCGGGCAGGTATCGCCAACATGGGTCGGCTCAAAAGCCAAGGCGCTTCCACCATCACCATGCAGGTGGCGCGCAACGTTTACCTCTCTTCTGAGAAAACCTACACCCGCAAAATCTATGAGATTTTGTTGACCTACAAGCTAGAGCATTTGCTGACCAAGGATCAGATTCTGGAGATCTACATGAACCAGATCTTCTTGGGCAACAGGTCTTATGGTTTTGCCTCGGCTTCAGAGGCTTACTTTGGCAAAGCGCTGAAGGACATCACCATCGCTGAAGCGGCCATGCTCGCAGGCTTGCCCAAAGCGCCCTCGGCCTTCAACCCCATCGTGAACCCCAAACGCGCCCGCTCACGCCAGCTTTACATCATCGAGCGCATGGAAGAAAACGGCTACATCACCTCCAAACAGGCCGTGCTGGCCAAAGCCGAACCCTTGCGCCTCAGGTCTGCAGCCGACAGAAAGAATTTACATGCTGAATTTGTGGCCGAAACTGTGCGGCAAATGGTCTTTTCCCAATACGGCGAAGAGACTTACACACGGGGCATCAATGTGTACACCACGGTGCAATCGGCGGAGCAAATGGCCGCTTACAGAGCCCTTCGGCAAGGTCTCATGGACTTTGAGCGCCGACAGGTTTACCGTGGTCCTGAAAAGTTCATCCAACTGCCCAACGATCCCAAACTGGCCGAAGACGCCATTGACGACGCACTCGAAGATCACCCAGACAATGGTGACGTGATGTCCGCTGTGGTGCTGCAAGCTTCGCCCAACAAAGTGGTGGTGGTCCGCCAAAACAGCGAGCAGATCACCATCACCGGCGCTGGCCTAATGCCTGCCCAATCTGGCTTGTCTGACAAAGCCCCATCGGCCAAGCAAATCCGTAAAGGCGCCGTGATTCGCATCGTGCAAACGGCCAATGGCAACTGGGAAATCACACAGCTGCCCGAAGTTGAAGGCGGTTTTGTCGCCATGACACCCCAGACCGGGGCCATCCGGGCTTTGGTCGGCGGTTTTGACTTTGCCAAAAACAAGTTCAATCACGTCACCCAAGCTTGGCGCCAACCGGGCTCGAGCTTCAAGCCGTTTATTTACTCCGCCTCGCTCGAAGCCGGTCTTCGTCCAGCCACACAAATCAACGACTCGCCCCTGTTCTTTGACGGTGGCGTGACCGGAGGCCAACCTTGGGAGCCCAAAAATTACGACGGCAAGTTCGATGGGCCCATGAGCATGCGGACTGGTTTGGCCAAATCCAAAAACATGGTGTCTATCCGCATTTTGCAAGCCGTAGGGCCTCGCGCAGCCCAAGAATGGGTCACGCGATTCGGTTTTGACGAAGACAAGCACCCACCCTACCTCACCATGGCCTTGGGAGCGGGCTCTGTCACTGTCATGCAAATGGCCACAGGCTATTCCGTATTTGCCAACGGAGGCTACTTGGTACGGCCCCACCTGATCACCCGCATCACCGATTACAAAAATCGGGTTTTGGTGGAGAGCCCTCCCCAAGCACCCGCCGCAGACGCCCCACGTGCCATTCCCGAACGCAATGCTTTTGTAATGAACAGTTTGCTGCAAGAAGTCACACGTTCTGGCACTGCAGCGCGAGCGCAATCGTTGCTAAAAAGGCAAGATGTCTATGGCAAAACAGGCACCACCAACGACGCCATGGATGCCTGGTTCGCAGGCTATCACCCCAACTTGGCGGCAGTGGTCTGGATCGGCTATGACACGCCTCGCAAACTGGGTGACCGCGAAACGGGCGGCGGCTTGAGTTTGCCGGTGTGGATCAAATTCATGGAAACGGCTTTGCTAAGCCAACCATCGACCAGCCTACAAGCCCCAGAGGGCGTGGTTCAATCTGGCGGGGACTGGGCCTACACCGAATTCACTGGCGAGGCCGGTGTCAGCAGCTTGGGCATGGAGCCCGGAGGCGGGGGATCCAAGCCAGGCAGCATGCCGCCTGTCGACGAAAAAAGGCGGATTTTGGATCTGTTCCGCCAATGACGGTACCCGAACTGCCCAGTGGTCAGGGCTTGAAAAGCAGCGGCTGTCCAGATTGCTCTGATGCATAACGCGACAAGCTTTGCCAAAACTCTCCTTGGCCCTTGGTGTCTTGCCAAGCCGCTCCGTCAAACTTGTAGTGAAAACCACCGCAACGTGCGGCCAGCCACACCTCATGCAAGGGCTTTTGCAAATTGACGATGATTTGACTGCGGTTGGCAAAGGTCAAGGTGACCATGCCCCCCACGCGCTGGTTGTCAATGTCCACATCGGCATCGTCGTTCAGCGCATCGCAGCTGTTTTCTATCCCCGCCAACAGGCGTTCAGCTTGGTCCAAAAATTCAAGGTCGGTCATTACAATCGATGCATGTTGAAGGTAAAGAAGATTTTAGTCACCACGCTTGTCCTTGTTGGCAGTGCGGCCGTCTTGAGCGGCTGCGGTCAAAAGGGTCCTTTGCGCGCGCCTGATTCACCCGCCTCTGTCCATCGGGCCACTCTGCCCCAGTCGCTCAACCCTTGGCACGACCCATCCTCGGCGCAAACCCACCGCCGAGCACCCGAAACGTCCACCCCATCGGCTGGGTCGCGTGCGGCTACGCACGTTGCACCCGACACCCTCTTTTTGATCTCACCCTCGGCTTCTGATGCCGTCACACGATGAACGCCCCTGTCGCCCTCAAAACCTTGCCCGGACAACCGCACATCGCCTACCAAAACGATGGGCTGATGGTGGAAGGCGTGCGCTTGTCAGATTTGGCCAGTGAGTACGGCACGCCCTTGTTTGTGTACTCCAAAGCCGCCATGTTGTCGGCTCTGGGTGCATACCAGCGCGGCTTTGCAGGGCGCAAAGCGCAAATTTGCTACGCCATGAAGGCCAACTCCAGCCTGGCGGTGCTGCAAGTTTTTGCCGATGCCGGCTGCGGCTTTGACATCGTCTCGGGCGGTGAATTGGCCCGCGTCCTGGCTGCAGGGGGCGATCCGGCCAAAGTGATTTTTTCTGGCGTTGGCAAAACCCGCGCCGAAATGAAACAAGCTTTGCAAATCGGCATTGGCTGCTTCAACGTCGAAAGCGAAGCGGAGCTGGATGTGCTGAGCCAAGTGGCCGTCAGTGCCGGCAAAAAAGCACCGGTCAGCTTGCGCGTCAACCCGAACGTTGACCCCAAAACGCACCCCTACATCTCTACTGGTCTCAAAGGCAACAAATTTGGCATAGCACACGAGGACACCCTGCGCGCCTACCGCCATGCCGCCAGCTTGCCGGGTCTTCATGTGGTAGGCATTGACTGCCATATAGGCTCGCAAATCACCGAAACCACGCCATATCTGGACGCGATGGACCGCGTCCTTGACCTGGTGGCAGAAATCGAAGCCGCAGGCATTCCGATCCACCACATCGATTTTGGTGGCGGCTTAGGGATCAACTACAACGGCGACACACCGCCCGAGGCCGATATGCTGTGGGCACAGCTCTTGGCCAAGCTCGATGCGCGCGGCTACGGCCAGCGCCAGCTGATGATCGAGCCCGGCCGCTCCTTGGTGGGCAACGCAGGTGTGTGCCTGACCGAGGTCATGTACCTCAAGCCTGGCGAGCAAAAGAACTTTTGCATCGTCGATGCCGCCATGAACGACCTGCCCCGCCCCGCCATGTACCAAGCGTTTCACCAAATCGTGCCGGTCACACCGCGATTGGGAGCTGATGCTGGGGACAGTGTGCTGTACGACGTGGTGGGCCCTGTGTGCGAAAGCGGCGATTGGATCGGACGTGACCGGCAACTGGTGGTGCAAGCCGGCGACACGCTGGCCGTGTTGTCGGCAGGCGCTTACTGCATGAGCATGGCCAGCAACTACAACACCCGGGGGCGTGCGGCCGAAATTTTGGTCGATGGCACCCGCGCCCACCTCATTCGCCAGCGCGAGTCGGCATTTGACACCTTTGCGCTGGAGCAGTTGGTCTAAACACCTTTTGTTGGCGGTCTTGGCTTCATCAGCAACCTGGACAGCCGCCAGCCCAGCAAACCCGCCAATAGAGCGGCATACAGCAGCACTTCATCAAAGTCCTGTTTGCCGGCACGCATCCACCAAAAGTGCAAAACCGCCAACACGGCGACCGCATAGACGCCCCGGTGCAACATCTGCCAACGCTTGCCACCCAGCCAGCGCATAGCGCTGTTAAATGAAGTCGCGGCCAGTGCCAACAAGATCACGAAGCCACTGAAGCCCAACCAAATAAAGGGGCGCTTGACGATGTCTTGTAAGGTGTCGGCCAACTCAAACCCCATGTCAAACCAGGCATAACTCAGCATGTGCAAGCTGGCGTAGAAAAACACCAGCAGGCCCAACAAGCGCCGAAACTTGGCCAATTCGGGCCAACCCGCCAAGATGCGCACGGGGGTCACAGCCAGCACGACACACAAGCCTCGGATGGTCCAGTCGCCCGTAGCCCGGATCAAGGCCTCTGCGGGGTTGGGGCCCAATTGGTCTTGCAGGGTCAGCAACACCAACCACGCCAAGGGCATCAAACCCATGAGCAACATCACCCACCAAGCAGCGGGGTGACGCAGCGCCGCTCTCATGACCTCAAAACACGGGCTGTCACCGACATCAGAAAAACTTTTTCAAGTCCATGCCAGCGTACAACTGACCCACTTGCGTTTCGTAACCATTGAACATCAGGGTCTTGCGTTTTTTGGCCAACAAGCCGTCTTCGCCAATGCGACGCTCGGTGGCTTGACTCCAACGCGGATGGTCGACGAGAGGGTTCACATTGGAGTAAAAACCGTACTCTTGAGGTGCCGATTTTTCCCATGAAATCACCGGTTGTTTTTCCGTGAAGCGGATCTTGACCAAACTTTTGCCACTCTTGAAGCCGTACTTCCATGGCACCACCAAACGCAGGGGTGCGCCGTTTTGCTTAGGCATGACTTCGCCGTACATGCCAAACGCCAACATGGTCAACGGGTGCATGGCCTCGTCCATGCGCAGCCCCTCCAAATAAGGCCAATCCACCACGCCACCCCGCACTCCGGGCATGGTTTTCGGGTCGGCCAAAGTCACAAATTCCACGTACTTAGCGCCTGGCAGGGGCTCGACACGGCGAATCAAATCGGCCAGCGAGTAGCCTATCCACGGGATCACCATCGACCATCCTTCGACACAACGCAGGCGGTAGATGCGCTCTTCCATGGCACCCCACTTCATCAAGTCCTCCAGATCCACTCGGCCTGGCTTCTTGACCAAACCCTCAATCTCCACGCTCCAGGGGTCGGTTTTGAGCGTGTGCGCCCGTTTGGCCGGATCGGCTTTGTCGGTGCCAAACTCGTAAAAATTGTTGTAGGTCGTCGCATCCTTGTAGGGCGTCAATTTATCCATGACCACCCCACCTGCCAGCTTGGTGGGCACAGAAGCCATGGGTGGCAATTGCCCCGGCCTGACCATCTGGGCCCGTGCATCGCGCACGCCCCATGCGGCCAAGGCCAAACCTGCCGAGCCCGTGGCAGCCTGACGAATCAGCGCCCTGCGTTGCAGGTACACCGCTTCTGGCGTGATTTCACTGTTGACAGGGTGCTGAAAACCAGAGCGGGAAGATAAGAAAATCATGGTTGAACCTTTGAAGTCACGAAGCAATTGTGAACTTTTCGGCCGTCAGCTGCAGAAACCAGTCATTTCAAAGATCATTGGATCTGCCCTTCGTGGCTCAGGACAAATACGCGCAGATTTGAACCAACGGGGCTTCGCTTGATGCTATTGGCTCTGCGAATGCCCCATGGTCAATCAGAGCGTGCCGTAGCTGTGCAGGCCGCTCAAAAACATGTTCACGCCCAAGAAAGCAAAGGTCGTGATGCCCAAGCCCACCAAGGCCCACCAAGCAGCCACCGTACCGCGCAGGCCTTTCATGAGGCGCATGTGCAACCAGGCCGCGTAGTTCAACCAAACGATCAGGGCCCAGGTCTCCTTCGGGTCCCAACTCCAATAACCTCCCCAAGCCTCTGCCGCCCACAAAGCGCCCAGCACCGTGGCGATGGTGAAGAAGGCAAAGCCCACAGCGATGGATTTGTACATCACATCGTCCAGGATTTCAAAGGACGGCAAGCGCTCGGCAATGCGTCGACGGCCGAGCAAAATACCCGCCACGATGAAGGCGGATATGCCGAAGTAAACCATCCAGTAGCTGCTGGTCTGGTCGTTGGCCGATTGGCGGAATACGACCGGCTCAAAGCACAGCACAATGCCCAGCAACCACAGGGGTGCCAGCTTGTACCAGCGGGTCTCGGTCGCTTGTTGTTTGATCAGGTAAGCAAAAGCCACCATGGCCGCCAAGGCAAATGTGCCGTAACCAATGAAGTTGGCCGGAACGTGCAATTTCATCCACCAGCTCTTGAGGGCGGGCACCAAGGGCTGAATCTCGTGGGCTTCACGCACCAAGGTGTACCAAAGCAAAAAGCCAACGGCTGCACTCACCACCAACATGACGAATGCGCCCAGAGCACGGGTTTTGTACTGCGCTTCGTAGTACAGGTAAAAGGCCGTCGTCATCCAGCAAAACATGATGAAGACTTCGTACAGGTTGCTCACCGGGATGTGCCCGATGTCTGGGCCTAACTGGTGGCTTTCGTACCAGCGCACCAAGGTACCGATCAGGGCCAAGCCCACCGCCACCCAAGCCATGCGCGAGCCCAAGGACTCCATCGCGTCGGCCTGACCCCGGATGAATATGCCCGCCCAATAAAAAACAGTGCTGATGAAAAACAGCATGCTCATCCACAGGATGGCCGACTGGCTCGACAAAAAGTACTTGAGCAAAAACACCTGCTCTGCCCTTGCCAGGTCGCCTTGGTAAAGGTAGATCGCCAGCAAGGACAAACCCGTCACCACCAAAATCAAGGTGCGCAAAGGACGCCAAAACCAGGCCAACCAAATCACTGCAGGCAAGCTGCCGATCAAGATGGCTTGCTCGTAAACATCCATCGCTTGTTGATAACGGCTGAAGGCGAATACGGTACCCAACAAGGCCAGCAAAGCAAAGCCCCAGTCCAGTGCCGAACGGCTAGAAAAGTAGCCTGGATTCAAAGTGACAGTGGTCATGTTGTTTTCTCGGAGCGGCCCAACAATCGGGCGGTCAATTGGTCAAATTCACGGTCCACGTCCATGGTCTTGCGGTTAGAGGACAAAGCCATGTTCGCTTGGGCACCATCGCCTTGCGGCGATAGCCAGATCCACAAGCGACGATCACGAACATACAGCATTGCAAAAATACCCAAGATCAAAAGGGCACAGCCTAAATACACGATGGACTGGCCCGGCGCTCTGGCCACCTGGAACACGCTGGCTTGCACCTGCTTGAAATCTTTCAGCAAAAACGTCATGGGCGCAGCATAAAACGGCGCATCTGACAGCGCCAACACCGCCTGCGTCATGAAGCCTTGCACCTGCTCTGAAGGCATCGGTTTGGCACCGGCTTGCTCCCGGGCCACCGCGTCAAGCTCAAACAAGGCACCGTTCAAAATGCGCACAAACATTTCGCCCGCACGGGCTCGTTCGGCCTCAGGCACATTCGACTCCAAAAAATCCGCCAAAGCCTGCAGTCCAGAGACCTGTTTGCCCTGCACCTGCTCCAAACCGGCAAACAAACCCAAAGAACGGGCAGCCGAATCGGCCAACTGCTGCGTTAACTCAGGGCGCTGCGGGTCAACGGCCTTGCGGGCGTAACGCTGCACTGCACGGTTGCGCAACTCGGGCGTATCAAGCGCGGCGCGCAAACGGATGAAACCGGTCAACTCGCTGTTCTCATCGGCGGGTGGACGCAGGTAACGGAATGGCTCACTGGGCGTCTCGCGCATGCCCAACAAGAACACGGGCACACCGTCGCCCGTGTCCACGGGTAACATGTAATTGTTGTATTCGCGGGCTTGGCCAGCGCCATCGCGCAGTTTGTAACTCACACTGGGGCCCACATTGCGCAATTCTTTGGTTTGGGTGGTTTTATTGCCCGCACCCAAACGCTCATCAATGGCGCTGCGCAGATCCACCTTGCGCACATCCACCGCCGTGCCTTGAGGGCCTTCGCCACCCGACATGTTCTCCACGTTGATCACGCGCAGGCCGGTGAACTCCAAGCTCAGTTTTTCGTTGCCATTGGTCAGGTCGGTACTGCCGCCAATCGTGCCTTCCACCTCACACGACTTGGTGGCGGCCGACATGGGCACCGCTTGCAAGGTGACCTGAGAGCCACCGTCGTCAAAGCTGGACTGGTAAATATTGATGCCCTTGAAGCTGGCCGGATGGTTCACCTCGACACGGGCTTCTTGTTTTTCACCCGTGGCCTTGTCGTGGATGATGATGTCGCTGGCAAACAGCTTGGGCATGCCAGTCGAGTAGTACTCGACGATGAATTTTTTCAGTTCGATCACAAAGGGTAACTCTTGCAACAAGATGCCATTGGATTGGCTCAAGATCGCCGTTCCCGAGGCTGTGTCTTCGGCCACCAGCAAATTGCCCCGGAAAGCCAGGTTGCGTTCGGACAATCGGTGCTGCGCAGGCACATCGGCAATCAAGCCGCCACCGTTGTAAATTTCCTTGCCGCCAAACCACATCTGGGCGCGCACCATCAAGTCGCCATCCAGCAAACCGCCCACACACACCAACACGATGGCCGAGTGCGCTGCGATGTAACCGATCTTGTTGGCCGCACCCGCTTTGGCCGCCAACATCCAGCCCTTGCCTGCCGGTGTGTCGCGCTCTTGCAGCTTGACCTTCCACCCCCCTGTGGCCAGCAAGGCCCCCAGGCGTTTGGCGGCAAGCTCAGGCGCTTCGTTCAAATGGCCTTCGGCCTTGTGGTGGAAGGCCTTGAGGCTTTGTTCGCGGATATTTTCTTTGTAGTTTTTAAGATCCACCAAGATCTTGGGGGCATTGCGGGCAATGCACAAACTGGTGCTGATGACCAGAAAAGCCAGGATCAACAAAAACCACCAAGCGCTGTAAACCGAGTTGAGTTTGAGGGTGGCGAACAATTCAGCCCAAAATGGTCCAAATTGATTGATGTAGTTGTTGGTGGGCTCGTTTTGTTTGAGCACTGTGCCAATGACCGAGGCGATACAGATGACCGTCAGCAAAGAGATGGCAAAGCGCATGGACGACAGCAACTCGATCACGGCCTGCCTGCGGGAGGAGCCGTGCTCGGAGTCTGGGCTGGAAGCAACAGTCGTCATGGGGTGTTTGAAAAAAGAGCCGCGCCAGAAGGGGCAAGGAGGTGAGCGTTGGAAACAACAAAGGCCGGAAAGCCGGCCTGTGTGCATGTCATATCAGCCGATTCTTAATTGTGCCGCAGGCTCAAGGCCTTCAGGACAAAACCCCCAGATGGCTGCAGGGCAAAACTGCAGCAACCCAGGAACTCGGCTGACAAGCGGTCAGCGAAGACCTGCGATGTAGTCAGAGACCGCTTTGATTTCGCGGTCGTTCATCTTGGCGGCCACTTGGGTCATTTGCAAATTGTTCTTGCGAACACCTTCGCGGAACTGGGTGAGCTGGGCAGCGGTGTACTCTGCGTGCTGACCGGCGAGGCGCGGGTACTGTGAAGGCATGCCAGCGCCATTGGGCGAATGGCAGCTCACGCAAGCCGCAATTTGACGGTCTGGAATACCGCCGCGGTAAATGCGCTCACCCCAAGCCACGGTCTCTTTGGCACTGGCAAAACCGGGCTTAGCCTGCTTGGAAGCCAACCAAAAAGCGATGTTGCGCATGTCGTCATCGCTGAGCGCTGCGACCATGCCGCTCATGACGGCATTGGCACGCTTGCCCGATTTGTACTCTTGCAATTGCTTGAGCAGGTATTCAGGGTGTTGTTGGGCCAGCTTGGGGTTGGATGGCGTGCTGGAGTTGCCATCGGCAGCGTGGCATGCCACACAAGCTTGGCTGAAGATGGCTTCGCCTTTGGCCAGGTCGGGCTTGGCGGCCTTGGTGGCGGGGCCAGCGGCCAGTGCAGAACCGGCCACCAAGGCGGCCGACAGAGCGGTGATCAAGAGAGAGGAAATCGACTTCATGGCGTGATCCAAGAGTTGGCGCAAAACCCAAGGATTCTACAATGAGGTCCGCGTCAGTTTCCTGACGACCCAAGGTATCCCTGATTTATGAGCTCCCGCCCCCCAGTTCGCGTTCCAGCAAAGCCCGCAAAAGTCCCCAAAGCCAATGCGGCCGCGACTTCGGTGGTTCGCAATAACCCCGCATCTGTCACGCCCATGGGCTGGATGCACACGGCCCGCTTTTTGACCACCGCCGCGCAATTGCACCATTTGCCCGCGATGGACACCCCCGAAATCGCCTTTGTAGGCCGCTCCAACGCCGGCAAATCCACCTGCATCAACACCCTGACACAAAAGAAGCAGCTGGCTTTTGCCTCGAAAAAGCCTGGCCGCACCCAGCACATCAACCTGTTTGCTCTGGGCAAGCAAGGCATCACCGATGCGGTGCTGGCCGACCTGCCCGGCTACGGCTATGCCGCCGTGGCCAAGATGGACAAGCTGCGCTGGCAGCAAGTCATGGCCAACTACCTGGTCAGCCGCGACAACCTGACCGGTATCGTCATGATGTGCGACCCCCGCCACGGACTGACCGAGCTGGACGACATCCTGCTGGAGGTGATCCGCCCCCGCGTCGAAGAGGGCCTGAAATTTCTGATCATCTTGACCAAAGCCGACAAACTCACCCGCGCTGAACAAGCCAAGGCCTTGTCGATTGCGCGGCTGCAAGCTGGCGGCGGTGAAGTCAAACTCTTTTCCGCCTTGAAAAAACAAGGCGTAGACGAAGTGGCGCAACTGCTGTGGGACTGGACCCACCCGGCCGATGGCGCTGTGGCAGCACCCCAAGCCGCCGAGCCACCCGAAGAAGAAACTGAGGCCGTGGATGAATGAGCGCGTGCTTCAAAGCACCTCGGACCCGCGCCACCGACCAGGTCAACCCAAAGTGATCCGCTGTGCCCCAAGTTACACCCTCTCAGCCTGAGATCCAGACCTGGCAACAAAACCTGCCCCATGGCATCGATTTGAGTTGCCGGGCGTGTGGGGAACCCGGTCGCCCCGTGCTGCTGTTTTTGCACGGCTTTCCAGAGGGCGCCTGGGTCTGGGACCCCTTGCTGCTGCATTTCTCAAAACCTGAAAACGGCGGCTACCGCTGCGTGGCCCCCAACCTGCGGGGCTACGAACGCTCCAGTGCCCCCGATGACGTCAAGGCCTACCGCGCCAAGCACTTGGTCCAAGACATCGCAGCGCTCATCGACACCGAATGCAAAACCCAAGGTGGTCGTGCGCCGTTGGCCGCCTTGATCGCCCACGACTGGGGCGGTGCCGTGGCCTGGAGCCTCGCCAACCAGCACCCAGCGCTCCTGCAAAAACTGGTCATCGTCAACTCGCCCCACCCCGGCCCCTTTTTGCAGGCGTTGCAAAACGACCCAGCTCAAAAAACGGCCAGTACTTACATGAACTTTTTGGTCCAGTCCGATGCAGCGGCCCAATTGACGGCGAATGACTTTGAACGACTGTTTGGTTTTTTAACGGGCCAAGACCCCTCGCTGCAATCGCTGACCTCCCAAGCGATGGCTGGCCAAGCCGACTGGCTGACACCCGCAGTCAAAGCGCAATACCGCCAAGTTTGGCAGCACGGCCTGCAAGGCGGTCTGAATTACTACCGCGCGTCGCCCCTGCGTCCGGCAACCCCTACCGACCCGGGGGCAAACGCCGTGCAAATCCCGCCCCAAGGGCTGCGCATCGAGGTCCCTACCCTGGTCCTGTGGGCTCAAGACGATGTGGCCCTGCTGCCCTGCCTGACCGAAGGCTTGGACGAACACATCGCCGATCTGAAAACAGTGCCCATTGCCAACGCCACCCACTGGGTGGTGCATGAGCAGCCCCAAAGGGTGATCGAGGAAATCTCTGCCTTTTTAAAAACGTGAGTGAGCCCTAGGCCCCTTCAATAAAAGCCAGGCTCACCCTCAGGCCGGGTCTTGAAACGCTTGTGCACCCAGTAATACTGCTCGGGCATGGTTTCAATCACTGCCTGCAAGGCCCGGTTCATCTGGGCTGTGTCTGCCAGCGCATCCGCCGTCGGGAAATCTGGCCAAACAGGCCCCACCTCCAAGCCATACCCCTGCGGCGTCAACCGGGTGGCCACCATCAGCACTCTGGCACGCCCCAAACGCGCAAAACGTGACAAAGACGGCACCGTGGCCGCTTGAAGGCCATAAAAAGGCACGAAAACCGAGTCCTCACGGCCAAAATCCATATCGGGCAAAAGGTACAACTTGTCGCCCTCTCGCAGACCGGACACGATTTGCTTGACCCCTTGTTGCCTGAAAAACAACTTGATGCGCCCCGACCGGTTGCGCCCTTGCCGCACCCACTCGTCCAGAATCGGGTTGCGCTGCCGCGTGTAGATGCTGGCCATGGACACGCCCTGCAACATGGTCAATACGGTCCCGCCTGCGTCCATGCCCACAAAATGCGGGGCCAGCATCACCACGGGCTCGGCCCCCTGCAAAGGACTGACATCACCCTTGACCGACAAGCGCCTGCGCAACACCTCCTCAGATCCATGCCAAAGCCATGAGCGATCTATCAATGACTGCATCAAAACCACAAAATGACGCCTGGCCAGGTGCCCACGCTGCGCTGCGCTGAGTTGCGGGAAACACAAGCCCAAATTGACCTGAACAATGTGCCGTCTTGAATGGGCGAAGGCAAACAAGACATGGCCCAACAACCACCCCAAAGTCCGCAAAAGCGGCAAAGGCCAAATCGCCAAAAAGCGCATGAAAAGAGGGACCCAACGCATCACGAATCCTGGCGCGGGGCCTTGTAACGGGCATAGCCCCACAAATGCTGTTGTGGGCAGGCCAGCACCATGCCCTCCATCGCTTGGTTGATTTGCACCACCGCCGTGTTCAGATCGGACGACAAATCGTGGCCCAAGGTGCGTGTGTGCAACCGATACCCACGACCCCAAGGCAACCGCTCACCCCAAATCAGCACCACATGGGCACCGGTTTGCAAAGCCAGCCTCGCAGCCAAGGTCATGGTGTAGGCCTGTTTGCCAAAGTAAGGGGCCCACTGTCCCATGCCCTCAGGTGGCACCTGGTCAGGCAACAAGCCCACCGCTTCGCCAGCCCGCAAAGCCTTGATCATCTGCCGCACACCAGCCAAGGTGGTGGGCACGGCCTGCAAACCCGGCCGATTGCGGGCCAAAGCCATCACCTCATTCAAGGCCGCGTAGCGTGCAGGGCGGTACAGCACCGTCAATTGGCCGTGTTGGGCGCCAAATCTCAGCGCCAAAGCCTGCGCCGTGATTTCAAAGCAACCCATGTGAGGCGTCAAAAACAACACCCCCTGCCCTTGTGCATAAGCCTCAGCTGCAGCACGGTCATCGGCCCACTCCAAAGGCGGCGTGCGCCCGAGCCACAAACGCGGCAACTCGGCTGTCATGCGGCCCGCTTGCCCCACAGCCCCCCATACGGCTCGCCAGTCAAGACCTGCCTGTTTGGCGTTGTCCAAAAAACGGCGACGGTAAGTTCCCGAAAAAATCCAGGCCAGCCAACCGCCCACACCCCCAAGGGCATGCAAGGCCCAAAGAGGCCAACGAGAAAAAAAACGAAACCAACTCAACATGGGGGAGATTTTGCCTTGAACCCACGCAAAGCCCTGAACGCTCAGCCTCAAACGCTTTACCGGTTTTCTTCTGCCCGACTACCGGTTCAACAAGGCACCTTGCCAACGTGGCTTGGCCTACGATTCAAAAAGGCCAAAAAACCCAATTTCAACGAAGCTCACAACCTTGGGAACAAGCACATGAAAACACCACAAAATCCACAAAATTACTTCAGCACGAGCCAAGCCGCCAAAGTTCTCGGCCTGTCGGTGGGCACCGTACAGCGCATGGTCCAAAACGGGGTCTTTAAAGCCTTCGTCACCCAAGGTGGTCACCGCCGCATTCTGTCCACCTCCCTGAACGACTATTGCCAAAAGCAGGGCGTCAGCACCATCGGCTTGGTGCCTGCGCACCCCGTTGCACAAATTTATGTGCTGCACGACGGCGCACACATGACACCGGCCCTCAGCCATCTCAGCACATGGTCCTGCGTTACCGTCATGACCCACCCACTGGATTTGATGGAGATAGGCCCAGAACTCGCGGTTTTGTTTGTGGACGCGCGCATGGCCTGGCTGCACACCTCCCCCGCGCATCTGCACAACGCCCGGATGCAAAACACGCACATCATTCTGTATAACAGCGAACATTTACCCGTCAACAGCCTGTTCACCGAAAGCCAGAACCTGCACCTTTTTGCGGGTGACATCAGCACCGATTTGGTGGACGGCTACTTGCTCTGCCTGCAGCAACAGCAGCCCGAAACCATCCGTTGCCACTAGAAACCCTCGACTTGTTTGCGACCGGGGTCTTGAAACGCCCCAAAAAGCCCTTATCATTAGCACTCGATAGGGATGAGTGCTAACAATCACACGCCCTTCAGATTTCAGCAGCACCCAAACAGGTGCTTTTGTTTTTCAACCCTTGTTTCAATTCAGGAGATTCCATGAAACTGCGTCCTTTGGGCGATCGCGTGATCGTCAAGCGTATCGAAAGCGAAACCAAAACAGCCTCGGGCATCGTGATTCCCGATTCGGCTGCAGAAAAGCCAGATCAAGGCGAAGTCTTGGCCGTTGGCCCCGGCAAAACCAATGACAAAGGCGAGACCAAAGCCCTGAGCGTCAAAGTCGGCGACCGCGTGTTGTTCGGCAAGTACAGCGGCCAGACCGTCAAGGTCGGTGGCGACGAGCTGTTGGTCATGAAAGAAGAAGACCTGTTCGCAGTAGTCGAATAACTTGCGGGACAGAGCGAACGATGCGCGATGCGCCCGTTCGCTCTGTCCTCAACTGATCAAATCAATTTAATTCAGGAGCTATCAAAATGGCAGCAAAAGACGTAATTTTCGGCGGCGAAGCCCGCGCACGCATGGTTGAAGGCGTGAACATTTTGGCCAACGCGGTCAAAGTGACTTTGGGCCCTAAGGGTCGCAACGTGGTTCTGGAGCGTTCTTTCGGCGCCCCCACCGTGACCAAGGACGGTGTGTCCGTGGCCAAGGAAATCGAACTCAAAGACAAACTGCAAAACATGGGCGCGCAGATGGTCAAGGAAGTCGCTTCCAAGACTTCTGACAACGCAGGTGACGGCACAACAACCGCCACCGTGCTGGCCCAAGCCATCGTGCGCGAAGGCATGAAGTACGTGGCCGCCGGCATGAACCCGATGGATCTGAAGCGCGGCATCGACAAGGCAGTGACTGCCCTGATCGAAGAGCTGAAGAAGGCCACCAAGGCCACCACCACCACCAAAGAAATCGCCCAAGTCGGTTCGATCTCTGCCAACAGCGACCACAGCATCGGCGACATCATTGCCAAAGCCATGGACAAAGTGGGCAAAGAAGGCGTGATCACTGTCGAAGACGGCAAGTCTTTGGACAACGAACTCGACATCGTCGAAGGCATGCAGTTTGACCGCGGCTACCTGTCGCCTTACTTCATCAACAACCCCGAAAAGCAAGCCGCTTTGCTGGACAACCCCTTTGTGTTGTTGTTCGACAAAAAGATCAGCAACATCCGCGATCTGCTGCCCACACTGGAAGCCGTTGCCAAAGCTGGCCGTCCTTTGTTGATCATTGCCGAAGAAGTCGAAGGCGAAGCCTTGGCTACTTTGGTGGTCAACACCATCCGTGGCATCTTGAAGGTTGTCGCCGTCAAGGCTCCAGGCTTTGGTGACCGTCGCAAAGCCATGTTGGAAGACATCGCCATCCTGACCGGCGGCAAAGTGATCGCTGAAGAAGTCGGCCTGACGCTCGAAAAAGTGACTTTGGCAGATCTGGGTCAAGCCAAGCGCATCGAAGTGGGCAAGGAAAACACCATCATCATCGACGGCGCTGGCGCTGCGATCGACATCGAAGCCCGCGTCAAGCAAGTGCGCGTGCAAATCGAAGAAGCCACATCTGATTACGACCGCGAGAAGCTGCAAGAGCGCGTGGCCAAGTTGGCTGGCGGTGTGGCCGTGATCAAGGTTGGCGCTGCCACCGAAGTCGAGATGAAAGAAAAGAAAGCCCGCGTTGAAGACGCCCTGCACGCCACCCGCGCTGCTGTGGAAGAAGGCATCGTGGCTGGCGGCGGCGTGGCATTGCTGCGTGCACGTCAGGCTGCTGGCACCATCAAAGGAGACAACGCTGACCAAGACGCCGGCATCAAGCTGGTGCTCAAAGCCATCGAAGCGCCTTTGCGCGAAATCGTTTACAACGCTGGCGGCGAGCCATCGGTGGTCGTTAACGCAGTCATGGCTGGCAAAGGCAACTTTGGCTTCAACGCGGCCAACGACACCTACGGCGACATGATCGAAATGGGCATCTTGGACCCCACCAAAGTGACACGCACTGCATTGCAAAACGCAGCGTCTGTGGCCTCTTTGATGTTGACCACAGAGTGCATGATCTCCGAAGCCCCGAAGGACGAGTCCGGCGCTGGCGGCGGCGGCATGCCTGACATGGGCGGCATGGGTGGTATGGGCGGCATGGGCATGTAAGCTTGGGCATGTAATTGCCCCGCTGTCCGGACTGAGGGTTTGCGCCCTCACCCGGCCAAAAACAAAGCCCCGCAAGGTGAAAGCCTTGCAGGGCTTTTTTGCATCTGCACGGTGGATTTCGCTTGTGCCTATAAGATGTGCGCATGCGTTTTTGTTCATGGTGCTTGATGGGTTCGTGGCTGCTCAAGTTGAGCCTGGCTTTGGCCATGGGCTTGACCGCCTTCGCTTCGCCCGGATGGGCCAAGCCAGAGGGCACCGCCCCGCAACAAGAACAGCACCACGGCGCCCATGCCCAGCACCACATGGCTGCTGATGACGCTGACAACAGCCTTGACAGCACGCCCGACAGCACCCACTGCACCGCACATGCCGACTGTCACCACTGCTGCCCGTTGGCCTGGGGCAGCTGGGCGGGTTTAGGCGTGCAGGCCGCACCTACCCAGCCACCTGCTCGGCAAGTGGCTCCCTGGCACAGCGCCAGCTGGTTGCCCGCTCTGCGTCCCCCCAAGGCCTGACACCTGTTCCCTCACAGGTTCCGCGATGGCTCAGGCCATGCGCGGCTGATGGTTTTTTGAGCGCGGGCAAAGCCTCGCGTAAGGATGCACACATGACTTCTAATTTTCAACAACACCACGGCGCGATGCTGCTCAAGTACTCGGGCATCAGCTTCATTTCGGGGGCCGTCAACCACGGTTTTTTCAGTGGCGAACGCTCTTTGTGGACCGCCTTGGTCGGCATGGTTTTGTTTGTGCTGGGGGCTTGGCTTGAACACCGCTGGCAGCCTGCCAACGATGACACCCCGCGTTCGGGCTTGATGAAGACCCTGGCCATCGGCAGCTTGCTGTCGATTGGGTTGGGCTTTTTTACGGGCGGTTTGCAGCATTTCCCGGATTCGCCCGAACGCAGCGCTTGGGTGGTGCCGCTGGGCTTTTTTGTGTCGGTCCTGGCCTTGGGGCTCAGTGCACCACGCAACTGGACTCGCGCCGCCAGCGTTTACGTTTTGGTGCTGGGCGCCCTGACGAGCGCTGGCAGCTGGGGTGCCTGGCAATGGTTGAAGCACCACCCCGAATGGGCCGCCACCGGTCATGGGCACAGCCACGGGGTTAGCGCCGATCATGGCGCTTCACCTGACGATGCGCACAGCAACGAACCCGTGGCCCAAGTCGTCAGCCGCAGCATCGAAGTGCGCATGGACGACCAAATGCGCTTCACGCCCAGCCAAATTGAGGTGAAAGCGGGTGAAACCATCCGCTTTGTGGTGCACAACGCCGGCAAGCTTGAGCACGAGATGGTGCTGGGCCTTGACGAGGACATTCGCGAACACGCCGAAGCCATGAAACGCGATGCCGCTCAAGGCAAAGCGCATGGCCCCGACCACCACCACGGCACAGGTGCTGCCATCACGGTGGCCGCAGGGCAAACGGGTGAGTTGGTGGTGACGTTCCCCAAAGCTGGCAGCTTGCAAATGGCTTGCCTGATTCCGGGGCACTACGAAGCCGGCATGCGCGGCCAAGTCAAGGTGACCAGCGGTGCGGCCTCACCCTCCCCGGCCAAAGCCAAGAACCCGGCTCACGACCACAGCACCCACAAACACTGATCAGCGCAAACGCCCCAGCAGGCCTGCGGTGGAAGCATCCAGGCCTGCCCCGTCGCCCGAGGTCATGCGGGCACGAATATCTTGAGCCAACACCTTGCCCAGCTCAACGCCCCATTGGTCAAAGCTGTTGATGCCCCAGACCGAACCGCTCACGAACACGCGGTGCTCTTGCAAAGCCGTCAGCGCCCCCAAACTGGCAGGCGTGAGCTCATCCAGCAGCAAGAACGTGCTGGGCCGGTTGCCCTCAAAGTGCTTATGGCCGCCTGTGTCGGCTTTGCCGCACATCAGCGCCTGTGCCTGCGCCAACGCATTGGCCAGAGTCAAAGCATGGTGTTCCAGCAATGGGTGTGCCGGGTTTTTAAACGCCACAATTTCCAGAGGCACCACGTCGGTGCCCTGGTGCAGCATCTGAAAAAACGCGTGTTGCCCATTGGTGCCCTGTTCGCCCCACAGCACAGGCGAGGTGCCATGCGTCAAAGCCTGCCCGTTGCGGTCTACCCGCTTGCCGTTGCTCTCCATTTCCAGCTGCTGCAAAAAAGCCGGCCAACGCCGCAAGCCACTGTGATAAGGGGCGATGGAGCGGCTGGTGTAGTGCATAAAGTTGCGGTACCAAACGTCCAGCAGCCCCAAGCGCACAGGCAAATTGGCCTCAAGGGGCGTCGCCAAAAAGTGCTGGTCCATGGCGTGGGCACCGGCCAGCAGATCTTTGAAACCTGCAGACCCAATGGCGATGGCAACAGGCAAGCCAATGGCCGACCACATCGAATAACGCCCACCCACCCAATCCCAAAAACCAAAGGTGGTGGTGGCGCCAAAGTCGGCTGCCGCCGACACGTTGCTGGTCAAGGCCACAAAATGACGGGCCACATCCAGACCACCTTGCGCCTTGAACCATGCCAGCGCCGAATGGGCGTTGGTCATCGTGTCCAAAGTCGTGAACGTTTTGGAAGCCACCACAAACAACGTGTTATCGGGCTTCAGACCCTTGAGCACGCCCGTCAACTCGTGGCCATCCACATTGGACACAAAGTGAAACCGCTTGCCTGGAATCACAAAATCTTGCAGCGCCAAGACCGCCATTTGTGGCCCCAAGTCAGACCCCCCGATGCCAATATTCACCACATCGGTGATCTGCGCATCGGCGCGCACCTGCTCGGCATAGGCCAACATGGCCTTCAAGGTGCCATGCACCAGCGCCAGCGGTTCGGCCAAAGCACCTTGCAAACTGCCTTCGGGTTGGCGCAGCAGCCAGTGCATCACAGCGCGGTCTTCGGTGGTGTTGATGTGCTCACCCCGGAACATCGCATCGCGGTGCGCAACCAGGCCGGTTTGGCGGGCCAATTCAATCAGCAAGGCCTCTGTCGCAGCATCGGTGTGGTTTTTCGACAGATCGGCGAACACATAGGGCGCAGTCTGGCTAAGCACCTGAAAGCGCTCAGGGTCTTGCGCAAAGGCCGTGCGCAAGTCAAAACCCGCAAAGGTTTGCGCGTGCTCTTGCAACGCCTTCCAGGCGGGGGTCTGGTCGCAGCGCATCTCAGGCCTTTTGCATCAACACTTCAAGCTTGACCGCATCGGCGCAAAAAGCGCGAATGCCTTCGGCCAGCTTTTCGGTGGCCATGGCGTCTTCATTCAACGCCAAACGGAACGCAGCTTCGCCGTAGTTCACAACGGGCAAATCCATAGACTGCGCGGCTTTGGCGTCGAGTGCCAAACCCAAAGGCGCATCGCTGGCCGCCAGTTGCGCCAACAGCTCGGGGCTGATGGTCAACAAATCGCAACCCGCCAAAGCGGTGATCTGACCAACACTTCGAAACGACGCGCCCATGACTTCGGTGGCCATGCCATGTCTTTTGTAGTGGTTGAAGATGGCCCGAACCGACTGAACGCCAGGGTCGTTGACGCCGGACATGGCCGTTTCGTCCCAAGCAGCGCCTGCGGTCTTTTTATGCCAATCGTAAATACGGCCCACAAACGGCGAAATCAACTGCACACGGGCTTGGCCACAAGCCACCGCTTGGCAAAACGCAAACAGCAGCGTCAAGTTGCAGCGGATGCCCTCGCGCTCCAGCGTGGCTGCTGCCTGAATGCCTTCCCAGGTCGAGGCGATCTTGATCAACACCCGCTGACGATCAATGCCTTGCGCCTCATAGAGCGCCATGATGCGACGGGCCCGCGCCACGGTGGCGTCGGCGTCAAAGCTCAGGCGTGCATCGACCTCGGTGGACACACGGCCGGGAATGGTTTGCAAAATCTCACAGCCAAAGCGCACCAACAGGTGGTCCATCACCACATCGAGTGGCTGGCCCCTGTGCGCAGCCACAACCTCAGCCAACAAGGGCGCGTAATCGGGTTTTTGCACCGCCTTCAAGATCAAAGACGGATTGGTCGTCGCGTCTTGCGGTTGAAACTGGGCCAACTGCTTAAAGTCCCCAGTGTCCGCGACCACGGTGGTGAGCTGCTTGAGGGCATCGAGTTGGTTCATGGCGATCGTTGTGAAAACTGAATCGAATTATCTCCGAAACCAGTTACATTGACGCCTTTGAAGCAATGCGATCCAAGACCCCATGGCGTTTGATCTGGTTTTCTTTGGCGGCACAGGCGATTTGGTCTGGCGCAAACTCATGCCGGCCCTGTTTCAGGCCTTTCGCCACGGCAGCCTGCCCGAAGGGGGCCGCATCATCGGCGTGGGGCGCGACGACCTGAGTGACGCGCAATACCGCCAACACATCCAATCGCGCTTTGAGCGGGTGGATGGCGACAAACGCCCTCAAGCCGAAGAATTTGCCCAATTTGCCAGCCTGCTTTGCTATGTGCGCATGGACTTGTCGCAGCCCTCAGCCTACGCAGCGCTGTCTGCCCGCTTGGCCGAGCGCGAGACCGACAACGTGGTCATGTATTTGTCCACTGCACCCAACCTGTTCACCACCGTGTGCGAGCAACTTGCCGCCCACGGCCTGAACACGCCCCAAACCCGCATCGTGCTGGAAAAGCCGCTGGGCCACGACCTGGCCTCCAACCGGGCCATCAACCATGCGGTGGGGTTGGCCTTCAAAGAACAACAGATCTTTCGCATCGACCACTACTTGGGCAAGCCAGCAGTCCAAAACCTGTTTGCCATGCGCTTTGGCAACGCTTTGTTCGAGCCCCTGTGGCGGCGCGAACACATCGCCAACATCCAGATCACCATCGCCGAAGAGCTGGGCGTGGAAAAACGCGGCGGTTTTTACGACGGCACCGGGGCCTTACGCGACATGGTGCAAAACCACGCTCTGCAACTGCTGTGCGCCATTGCCATGGAGCCGCCCATCAACGCGCATGCCGATGCGATTCGCGACGAAAAACTCAAAGTGCTCAGGGCCCTGAAGCGCTGGACACCCGAAACCTTGGGCCAACACGTCGTCCGAGGTCAATACAGCGCAGGCAACGTCGAAGGCCAAGCTGTGTCAGGCTACTGCGATGAGCCAGGTGTAGGCCAACAAAGCAACACCGAAACCTTTGTCGCTCTGCGCACCGAAATTGCCAACTGGCGTTGGGCAGGCGTCCCGTTTTACATCCGGACGGGCAAGCGCATGGCTGGTCGGGAAGCACACATCGAGATCAACTTCAGGCCCACACCCCACGAAATCTTCAAGAGCCCCATGGGCCAGGCCAACAAACTGGTCATTCACCTGCAACCCAAAGACGGGCTGGAGCTTCACCTTTTCGCCCAAGGCCAAAGCAAGCGCGGCCAAGGCAGCGGCAGCGCCACCCTCAGCCCAGTGCACCTCGATCTGGACTTTGACAAACGCTTTGGCAGCCAGCGCGTAGGCGCCTACGAACGCCTTCTGCTCGATGTGCTCGACGGCCGACTGAACCTGTTTGTGCGCAGCGACGAACAGGAAGAAGCCTGGCGTTGGGTTGAACCCATCTTGCAACACTGGAAAAACGACACCATCGGGCCCCGCCCTTATGCCGCAGGCAGCTGGGGCCCCAGCGCGTCCAGCGCCATGATCGCGCGCGACGGCTTTTGCTGGTCCGAAGAAGCCTAAGGCCGACTCAAGAGGTCTGGTGCTGCACCTCGCCTCGCCACACAGGCACCCCGGTAAAATCTCCCCTTTCGCCAACCCTCCAACGGGCTTGGCCTGCACGATCTTCAGGACCCCTTGTGACCTACGCCCACGAAACCCGGCGCCGCCGGACGTTTGCCATCATTTCGCACCCCGACGCCGGTAAAACCACGCTGACCGAAAAGCTCTTGCTGTTCTCCGGCGCGATCCAGATCGCCGGCTCGGTCAAGGCCCGCAAGGCCTCGCGCCACGCCACCAGCGACTGGATGGAAATCGAAAAGCAACGCGGCATCTCGGTGGCCTCGTCCGTGATGCAAATGCTCTACCGCGAGCACGTCATCAACCTGCTGGACACGCCCGGCCACAAAGACTTCAGTGAAGACACCTACCGCGTGCTGACTGCGGTGGACTCGGCGCTCATGGTCATTGACGCGGCCAACGGTGTCGAAGCCCAAACCCGTCGCCTGATCGAGGTCTGCCGCCAGCGCGACACGCCCATCATCACCTTTGTGAACAAGATGGACCGCGAAGTGCGCGACCCTCTCGACATCCTCGACGAAGTCGAGCGCGAGCTGGGCATGCCCTGCGTGCCCATGACCTGGCCTGTGGGCCAAGGCAAATCGTTTGGCGGCATCATCAACCTGCGCACGCAAGCCATGACGGTGTTTGACTCTGGCTCTGAACGCCTGCCGCAAGACTTTGAAACCATCCCGATCACCGAGCAAGGCCAATTGGCCGAGCGCTTTGGCATGGAATGGCAGACGGCCATGGACAGCATGGAACTGGCCACCGGCGCATCGCCCGCCTTTGACGAAGCAGCCTTTCTGGCGGGCAAACAAACCCCCGTGTTCTTTGGCTCTGGCGTGAACAACTTCGGCGTGATGGAAGTGCTGGACGCACTGGTCGACCTGGCACCGCCACCCCGCCCCCGCACCAGCTCGGTGTTGGTGAACAAGCAACCCGTGGTCAAAGAAATCCAGCCCGAAGACAGCGCATTTTCGGGCGTGGTGTTCAAGGTGCAAGCCAACATGGACGCCAACCACCGCGACCGCATCGCCTTTGTGCGCATGGCGTCTGGCAAATACACCCCAGGCATGAAGCTCAAGGTGCAACGCACCGCCAAAGAACTGCGCCCCACCAGCGTGGTCACCTTTTTGAGCCAACGCCGCGAGGCGGTGGACGAGGCCTATGCGGGCGACATCATCGGCTTCACCACCCACGGCGGTGTGCAGCTGGGCGACACCATCACCGACGGAGCCAACCTGCTGTTCACGGGCCTGCCGTTTTTTGCGCCCGAACTTTTCATGACGGTGATTTTGAAAAATCCGCTCCGCACCAAACAGCTGCAACAAGGCCTGGACCAACTGGGCGAAGAAGGCGCGATTCAGGTCTTCAAACCTGAAATCGGCGGCCCCATGTTGCTGGGTGCGGTAGGCCAGTTGCAGTTTGAAGTGGTGCAACACCGCCTCAAAGCCGAATACGACTGCGACGTGAGGTTAGAGGGCTGCCAGTACACAGGCGCCCGCTGGATTACCGCAGACACACCGGCCGAGCTGCGCGAGTTCACCAACGCCTACCCGCAGCGCATGTCCCTGGATGCGGCAGGCACCCTGGCTTATTTGTGCACCAGCCCCTACGACGTGCGCTTGGCGCAAGAGCGCTTTCCCAAGATCCACTTTCACCCCCTGCGCGAGCACGCGGGTCTGGCTTTGGGGTCGGCAGGCTGAAGTGGCAAGGAATTAAGGTGTGAATTGGGGTCTGACCCCGTGAATTGGGGTCTGACCCCGAATAATTCTCACCTCGTCACTTCATACACCCACAACCCCAGCCACTCGTGCAAAGCGGTTTGCCACAGCAGCAGGCTGCGCGCCAATGAATACTCGGTCCAGGGCGTGGTATCGCCTGTTCTGAAGTCCACCGGGTAGGGCGTGACCTGGCAACCCACTGCCTCGAACTCGGGCACAGAGCGGGGCATGTGCCAGGCCGAGGTCACCAACAACCACGTCTGGCGGCATCGCTCGCCCAGCAACGCCGCCACTTGTTGCGCGTTTTCGCGGGTGGTGCGCGAGCCGCCTTCCAGCACCACGCGGCCCATGTCCACGCCCTGCTGCTGGTAAAAAGTTTTGGCCAATTCGGCCTCACTCACGCCCGTGGCCAGCAGCCGCCCTTCACCACCCGAAAACACCAGTTGCAACTTCGGGTGCTGACGCAGCAGCCCCACCGGCACCGACATGCGCTCGGCCGCTTCGCCCAGCGGCACCTGGCCATGCGCCTGGTAAATGCCGGGGTGCTCTGTGGCACCACCCAGCACAATCACGCCCACATGCCGACCCACTGCCTCAGCCGTCGGCGCGGGGTAGCGGTTTTCCAGCGAGCGCAACAACGCGTGGGGCGCAGCTGCAAAGCCCAACAGCCCCAACATCACCAAGCCGCTCCACAGCATGGCCATCGCCAGCTTGCGCCAACGCAGCAGTATGAGCAGCGCGAACGCCCACCACAGCGCCAGCCAAAACATGGGCTGGGTGATGGCGGAGAGCAATTTAGAGATGAGAAACATAACGACAAGTATCTCCTGATCTACTCAGTACCTCTTTGCCAGCCCCAAAAACAAAAACCGCCCGAAGGCGGTTTAGTTCAAACAATTGGGGTCTGACCCCAATTAAATTTAACGACTTGGGTCAATCCATCGCCCACTCTTCCACTGCCAAGCCAGGCACGCGGTGAAACTCCCTGGCATTGTTGGTGATCAGCACACTGTCTTCTGCCAAAACGTGAGCTGCGATCATTAAATCCATACCCCCAATAGGCTTACCTGAACGCTCGAGTGAAGCTCGGATTTGAGCGTAGTGGTGGGTTGCGTTCAAGGGCCAAGGACGCACATCAAATCCCGCCAACCAAGCCTCGACCGCAGACTGAAACCGTGGCACGCCCAATTTGCTGGCACCAAAACGCAATTCAGCTGCAACGATGGCCGACAACCACAATTGCTCACGATCCAGCGTTGCAAACCGCTCAATCATGTTCAGGGGGTGTCGCCGCAAAATATAGCTGCAAATGTTGGTGTCCAGAGTGCGTCGCATCTCAAGATCTCAAGACCAATCACGCTCTTGGGCTGGCACATCCAGACGGTCCGCTAGGTAATCAGAAGGCAAAGCTTCTGCCGTGGCGTAAAACTGCTGCAACCAACGCCCCATGTCTTTTTCAGGGGGCATTTCGGGGTGCAACCAAATGTCGCTGCCAATCTGCTCCAACCTGACCTCTTGCGCCTGTAAGCGCAACTTCGCAGGCCAACGCAAAGCTTGGCTGCGCCCACTCATGAATACCCGTGCGGTGATCGTCATCCCATCCTCCATGTCATATGCATACGAGATATTACATTAAATCAATGAATAAAATCAACAAAGGAGCCCAAGGCTCCTTTGTTGCAAAATAATCGGGATCTGACCCCAATTAAAAATTAAGCGCCATTCGCCAGCGCTTCGCGCTCCTGGGCCATGTGCACCCAGTCGACCACTTCGCCGCTGGGTTGGTAGCCTGACACCAGCTCTTGCAGTTGGCCGCGGATGACCGGGACGTCGTTCACGCTCATGGCGATTTTGAGTGCGTTGAGCTTGCCTTCCAGCTGGGGCCAGCTCAGGTACTGCTCGTGCGCTTTCATGATGCGTGGGTGCTGGGTCGGCTTGGGGTTGTCGCCAATCAGCAGCTCTTCGTAAAGCTTTTCTCCGGGGCGCAGGCCGGTCACGACCAGCTCAATGTCTCCACTGGGGTTCAGCTCATCGCGCACCGTCAGTCCCGACAGCTCAACCATGCGGCGGGCCAGGTCGATGATCTTGACGGGCTGCCCCGAGTTGAATGCCCGCTTCGCGCAATTGCTCAGCGGCCAAGAAGCGATGTTCTTCACCACTGACGATGAATGGCGCTGAGACTTGAATACCGTCTTGGCCCAATCCAGCCAAGCGCTGGGCGGCTTGCTGAAACAGACTTTCGTTGCCCGTGAGGCACATAAACTGTTTGGGGAAACCCGTGCGAGACAGTGGCCACAAACGCGTGCCGGATCCGCCGCAAAGGATGACAGGTGTAACTTGAATCATGGGTTGGTCGAGTTTGGCAGGAGTCAGGCAGCTCTGCCCACGGCTTTGCGCCAGCTGGCTTTAAGGGCGGCCATCTTTTGTGCGGATTCGCTGTCTTGGCTGGCGTTACGCAGGGCTTGGCGGATGAATACGAAAAGAAGCAAAGCAAAGCCAGCGGCCAGGGTGGCGATGATGGCGATCAGGGCCTTCTTGGGTTTGCTCTTGCGCTCGGGCGGCTGGGCAGCGTCGAGCACCTGGATGACGGCGCCTTCGCGCGATTCGTCCACCTTGGCCATTTCAAACTGGCGGGCAAAGAGTTCGAACAGTGTTTCTTGGTATTTGAATTCGCGGAACTTGGCCACGTAGTCGCCCTGCCCGGCTGCTGTGGCGGGTTCGTCTTTTTCTTGTTTGGCCAGTTGGGCGCGCAGGTTGGCCAGCTCGGTCATGGCTTGTTTGAAGTCGGGCGCAGTCTCGGCCAAATAGCCGCGCATGGCGCCCACTTTGACTTCTTGCGCTGTGACTTGGGCCTTGAGTCCCGCCACGGCGGCCAGTGCCGATGTGGGGTTGGATTTGAGCACGCTGCTGCTCACGCCCGTGGCGCGCAGGGCTTGCTCTGCCTCGGTGAATTTTTCTTTGACTTGGCTGAGCTGCTTTTCAAAGAAGGCACGGCGTTGCTGAGCCTCGGTCACGGCCAAGCGGGCCAGCAGTTTTTGCAGCTCGTCCACATGGGCGTTGGCCAGGTCGGCCGCAAACTTGGGGTCTTTGTCGTCAATCTGCACTGTGATGATGCCGTCTTTGCCGCTGGAGGCGCGGGTGTTTTCGGTCAATTCTTTTCGGGTATCGTCTTTGAACTTTTCTTCATAACGCTCTTGCAGCTTGAAGCGCTCGATCAGCGCGTCTTGCACGCTGTTGCTTTTCATGAAGGCCATGTATTGGTCAGCCGGGCTTTTGAGGCCCGCAGCCGCCCCGGCCAAACCACCCAGCCCGCCCAGGCTGGCCAGCATGCTGGCGGCGGCGCTTTGCTGTTGTTGGGGGGGGAGGAATTTGACGGTGGCTGTGAAGGTGGGGGGCACGGCAAAGCTAATGCCCAATGCGGCCAGGCCCACCACCAGCGGGCCGATGATCAGCAGGCGCAGGTTGTCGACGATGGTTTGCAGCAAGTCAAGCAGGCTGATTTCGTCGTCTTCTGCGGTGTCGGGGATGTGTGTGTTGTCGGTCATGCGTTTGTTTCAAAGCAGTTTTTTCAGTTCCAGATATTTCTGGATGGACTTGAACGTATCGATGACGTGTTCGGCTTCGGCCGGCAGCATGTTCAGTCGCTCAATGCGAGCCTGAACAACTTCGGGGTAGTGATGCGCGAATTTGTTGCACAGCATGGCTGCAGTGCCAAATTCTTCGGCTGAACGAATAGCGCCGAGCTTTTCCATGAGCAGTGTTTTGTCCCGATTGGACTTGTCGCTGATGTCTTCCTGCTCCAGATAAGCAACGCCCTTGAAGAGCTGCTCCTGGATCATCGTGACACATTGCGAGTAACGCAAGATCAAGGCATCCACGGATTCTTCTTGCTCTTCGCTCCAATGCTCAACGGTCTCGACATTCACAGGAAAAAGCTGACCGATTTTGCCAAATGAATACGACAGCTTGTCTACCAGCTGTTGACAAGCCTGCAGGCTCTGTACAAGCAAACGTGTTTCAGGCTTCACAACACAATCCCTGTTTGGCGGGCGATTTGAATAATGTCATGGTCTGGCTCACCCGGAGTTTGCACCAACAGGTCCACCCGGGTGTCGCACGACACTTGCAATTGCCATTGCGCAGTGAGCTGGGTCTTGAGGTCGATCGGCCGACTGGTGCGCCAGAGCAGATCAATATCGCCACCTTTGCGCTGGTCATCCACCCTAGAGCCAAACAGCAACACCTCGCCTTGCGGATCAACAGACCGCAGGATACGGGTAATGGTTTGGTGTTCTGCAGGGGTCAGGCGCATTTTTGTTGCTTGAACTGCGCGCCCTCACCCAACACCGCGTGCACGGTGCTTTGGATGGTGTCGATTTGAGCGGGGGTCAGGCGCATGGAGGATCAATTTCGCAGTGTACGAATGGCGGCGGCGCCTATGCCCAGATTGCTGAAAATTTGCGTCCAGTCGCGCAGGCCACGGACCAAGAAGTTGTAGCCAGTTTCGCGGTCCACCTTGGGCGGCACGACCAGCGTGTCGCCAGGCATGATTTTGGTGGACTCAAAATTGCTGAAGAAACCTGTGCGGGTGCGGCTTAAAACCGAGCCGTCGGCCCGCAGGATGAAGGCATCGCTGGGTTTGGCGTCTTCTGTCAGGCCTGCGGAGCGGATGAGGTCACCCACTGTTTTACCGGGTTTGTAGACCAGCACGTTTTCGTTATTGACGCTGCCCACGGCGGCAATGAAGGCGGGCTGGCTGGGCACCAAGAAGGCATCGCCGTCTTCAAGAGGCAGATCGGGCAGGGACGTCAGGATTTGGCTGGTGGTGGTGCCGGCCGTCGCCGCGCTCATGGTGCGCAGGGGGTCGAGTTCTAGAGAGACACGGCCTTTGCTGCGCAGGACCTTGAGACGGTCAATTTGTAATCGCATTTGCTGCTGCTGCTGCTGGATCAAAGCGGGCGACTGCAGGGCCCGCTCGCCCGTCAGGTTGGCGGCCAATGTGGCGCCAGCGCTTTGCATTTGTGTCTCAAGACGGCGCACCAGTTGGTCCAGGTTTTGTTGCTGCTGTTTGCGCACCGACTCGCGGGTGAATTCGGCGCCATACAAATAGGCCTGAGGCGTGACGCCGCCAATGCGGGTGATGATTTGCGCCAGGGTTTCACCCGGCAGGGCTTGGTACAGGCCAGGCGCGACGACTTCGCCCTCCAGACGGACCACGCGGGTTTGCCTTTCAACGGGCAGGCGCAGTTCGGCGCTGCTCATGATGGTGACGATGTCACCCTCTTGCAGTTCGAGGTTGTGTGCGGGGTCTTTTTGAACGATGGCTTTGCCCAGGTTGAAGGGGATCAGCTGGGTGCGCAATTCGTTTTTGTTCAGGCGCTCGATGACGGCATAGTCCCAGTTGATTTGGTCCTGAAAACTGCGCACGCGGTCGGTGACATTGCGCTGCACGCGGGCTTCGCGGTCACGCTGAAGTTGCTGCTCTTGCTCTTGGGGCGTCAACAGGTTGATGCTGTTGGCCATGCTTGCATTGACAGCTGGATTGTTGTTGAACTGACCGGCTGGCAGACTGGGGTTTTGTGGCCCCATTTGACCGGGGGCCAAAGCTTGACCTGGCTGACCTGGCTGACCTTGGGGGCCAAACAGGCCAGGTTGGCCAACGAGGTTGTTGCGACTGATGATCTCGGAGGTGAGAGAGATGTCTTCTGGCAGTTGCTGGGCCCGATCAAGGGCCTGGATTTGCTCTGGCGTGAAGCCACGGGCGCGCAGTTGGGCAATGCGGTTTTGCACCAAGTCGTTGCGCCGCTTGAAGAAGTCAGGCGTGAGCAAAGCGGCGCGGTCGGGGATGAGGTCTTGGATGCGCATACCCGGCGTGAATGGGTGGCGCAAGGGCTGGGCTATAGCGCCTTGCAAGGTGACCACGTTGCCAAAGGCCTGAATCATGGGCAACAAGGTGATGACATCGCCATCACGAAGCGGCTGGGCCAAGCCTTGGGCGTTGAGTGCGATGTTTTGAACTTGACGGGGCGCGTTGGCATTTTGAGGGTCAATGCGTTCAAGCAGTGCTTTTTGCGTGCTGGCCAAGGTGGGGAATCCACCACCCAAGCTCAGCAGGTTTTGCAGGTTGGTACCTTGCTTCAGTTCATAAATAGCGGCATGGTCCGTGGCACCCGTCAGGGCCACACGGGGGCCGACGGGCGGGATCATGATGACGTCGCCAGGCTGCAGGGACACGTCTTTGGATTTGTCGCCGCTCACAATGAAGTCGTACAGGTCGAGCGTAGTGACGGTTTGACCGTTGCGTTTGAGTTCGATGGCGCGCATGCTGCCATTGACACCGGGGCCGCCACTCGCAAAAACGGCGTTGACCAAGGTGGACAAGCTCGTGAGGTTGTAGGTGCCTGGCTGCTGGGCTTGGCCCACCACAAACACGGTGATGCCGCGCAGTTTGCCCAAAGCGGCATTGACTTGGACGGTGTTAAAGACGGTGGCGATGCGTTTGCGCAGGGTGTCTTCGAGGTCTTTAACGCGCACACCACTGAGGTTGATGGTGCCTATCTTGGGCAGGTTGATTTGGCCGCTGCGGTCCAAGGTTTGGCTGCCCGCAAAGTCAACACCACCCCAGATTTGGATGCGAACTTCGTCGCCAGGGCCCAAAACATATTCTGCCGGAGCAGGCGCTGCCGTGTCTGCGGCGTAAGCCAAGGGGTTTTCAAACAGGCTGCTGCCAAAGTGTGGCAGCAGTTTGCCTGTGCTTTCTTGCACAAAGCGCTGAAACTGGCTGGGTGCTTGGGGTTTGGCGGGACGGAATTGCACCATAGGGGAGCGCTGCGCGTCTGCTGCACCGATGTCAGGGCGCTGGGGCATGAGGGGAGATGGCACCAGGCCCATTGGGGGCTGGGCGGGAAGGCCTGTCGCAGCCGGAATAACAGCTGCTGTTCCCGCTGATGTTCCCACTGGTGTTCCCGCTGGGACGCCTGCTGTTGCACCTGTTGGCAGACCGAAGGGGAGGTTCTGAGCTTGAGCTTGCCAGCCCCAAAGGGCGAGGCCAACAGCCAAGCATAAGCTGGCTGTTTGACGGTTAAATTCAGGGGTTATATTGAGCATGGGTCTTAGGGTGGTGCGCGGAACGGGCAGGCTACCGCAGTGCCAGTGGCTGCTGGGCAGGGCAACACTGATTAATGCAGGGGACTTGAAATATTACAATTTCAACAACCTTATATTGTATCGCTTCAAGTTGACATGAATCTTCTGAAAAAAGAGAACGATCAAAGTCAATACTTTTTTAAAATAGATTTTTGTTTATAGATTCGTCGAAATACCTTTATTGTGAGTTTCTGATCTGGTCATTGTGGTTTATAAAAATTTATCTATTCAGGGGATATTCATGTTTACGAATCAATTTTTGCGATTTTGCAAGTCTGCGGCATGCGTCTTGTCGGCGGCGTGCACCATGGGTGCAGCTTGTGCAGACAACGGCCTGAACTGGAAAAACGGCTCGGACTTGCTGGCTGTGGGTTTGCCTGCTTTGGCGGCTGGGGCGGCGTGGGGGCAGCAAGACACTGAGGGCATGAAGCAACTGACGCTGACCATGGCGTCGACCGTGGGTGCAGCGGAATTGCTCAAACGGACGGTCAAGGCCACCCGGCCCGATGGTTCGGATGACAAGAGCTTTCCGTCTGGCCACACGGCTGTGGCTTTTGCCGCGGTGCGGTTCATGGACAAGCGTTATGCCCAGCAGGTAGCGCCCTACACGCCTTGGTTGTATGCGGCTGCAGGCCTGACGGGTTTGGCACGTGTCGAGGCGGACCAACACTATTGGCGCGATGTGGCGGCGGGTGCGGTGCTGGGTTGGGGTGCAGCCACTTGGTGGGCCGAACCGATTCAGGGCGGACAGTTGAGTGTGTTGCCGTCGCCCCGGGGTTTGGCCATGTTTTGGCAGCGAGGCTGGTGATGTCGGCCGGTCTGGGCGCTATTACCTCTATGGTGCGGTCTTTTGGGCATGCGTTCAGAGGCTTGCGTGTGCTGATGGGGCAGCGCAATGCCAGGGTGCACGCGGTGGCCGCAGTGCTGGTGGTGGCGCTGGGGGCCTGGCTGGACTTGAGCCCTTTGGAGTGGGCGGTGGTGTCTTTGGCCATGGCCCTGGTGGTGGGAGCCGAGGCGCTGAACACAGGCATTGAGCTGGCGGTGAACTTGGCACAGCCCGAGTGGCATGCCTTGGCACGCGATGCCAAGGATGTGGCGGCAGCCGGGGTGTTGATTTGCAGCTTGGGCGCGGTGGCTGTGGGGGCTTGGGTGTTGGGACCCAAACTTTGGGCGCTTTTTTAGGCGCCGGCTGTGGCCTGTTGGTTACAACGGCGCCGAAGAACCAAAACGACGGTCTCGTCCGGCAAACCAGACGATGGCTTCTTGCAGGCGAGCGGGCGAAAAGTCGGGCCACAAATCGTCGGTGAAGAACAACTCGGCATAGGCCGCTTGCCAAAGCATGAAGTTGCTGACGCGTGACTCGCCGCCGGTGCGGATGAGCAGGTCGACCTCTGGCGCGTAGGCGGTGCTGAGGTAGGGCGCCAAGCCTTCTTCGGTGAGGCGTTGCAGGGTTTGGCCGGGGTGGGCTTCTTGCCAGGCGCGGGTGGCTTGGATCAGGTCCCAGCGGCCACCGTAATTGGCGCACACCGTCAGCGTGATGCGGGTGTTGTTGGCGGTTTGCGTTTCGGCACGCGCAATCAGGTCTTGCAGCATTGGCGCAAAACGGGTTTTGTCACCCACCACTTTGAGGCGCACGCCGTTTTGGTTCATGTTGTTGACCTCTTTTTGCAAGTAGGTCATAAACAGGTTCATCAGGCTGGTGACTTCATCGGCAGGGCGTTTCCAGTTTTCGGTACTGAAAGCAAAGATGCTGAGGTGAGCCACGCCCATGTCGGCACAGGCTTTGACAATGTCGCGAACGCGTTTGGCTCCGGCGGCGTGCCCCACAGCGGCAGGCATGAACTTGTTTTTGGCCCAACGGCGGTTGCCATCCATGATGATGGCGATGTGCTGCGGCAGTGTGGGGTTGGCAGTTGGGGTAGACAAGGGCGTTGGCAAGAAATGGGTGTGCTGGGTTCGTCCGGACTCAGGGGGTGACTTCGACTTGGTGGTGCTCCATCTGCACAACCGTAGGGCGCCCAAGGATTTCGAGCAACACCGCCACCCTTTTGCTGGACACACTTTGAATGAGGCCTTCAACGCCGCCCAGAGCATTGTGCTTGAGGCGCACGGTTTGGCCTGCCTTGAGGTTGCTGAGCTCTTGCAAGGTAGCGTGGTTGCGGTCTTGTTCGAGCTGGCGGATGCGTTGCACCAAATCGTCATGCAGTTGGGCCGGCTCAAACCCGAAGCGCACGATGGTGGCAATGCCTTTGGTACTGCGCACGGCCGAGATGCTTTGCTCTGGCTTGCTGGGTTTGAAGAGGATGTAACGCGGAAACATGGGTTCAAAAAGCGCCACAGGGCCTTGCTCGGTTTTTTTGAATTTTTTGTAGAGCGGCAGGTAAGCGTCAAAGGCTTGTTGCACCAAGTTGACTTGGGCCATGGCTTCTTGGCGGGGCTTGGTGTACGCCAAGTACCAACGGTCATAGGGCGTGAGGGCCGGCCTATGGGGGTCTGAAACAGGCGGGTTCTGGGTCATGCAGGCTTATCGAGGTGTGTCTCTTATGCTTTTGAAAGTGATTCTACGGTCTGCCCGAGCACTTGGCGCGCCCTGCGATAATAAAGTCATTATTTTTAAAACGATCTCATGCGCCACTTTTTTACTTTGACTTGTTTGGCAGGTTTATTGATGGGTGCTGGGCAAGTCCAGGCTGGGCCAGCACATCCATCGGCCGCCAGCGTGCCCTACACCCCCAGCTGGACAGCGCGGCATTATTTGCAGTGGCTGGGTGACCACGCGAGCTTGCCTTTGACAGGCAGCCACTGGCCGCTGCCAGCCGCTGCGGTTCGGCAGGCGCTGGACAGTATTGCGCCCGCAGCAGCCCAGGCCAATGTGCAAATAGCCCGCGACTTTGTGCTGAAAGAGCTGGACATGGCACAGAACCAAGGGCGTGCCCAAATGCATTTGCGCTCGGAGTCTGAGGCGCTCAATGGGTATGGCGAGAACTACACACCGGGCAGCAGTGCGCAGCTGAACTCGGCCGAGTTGCGCCGGTCGTGGGGCGATGTGTCGGTGGCGGGCCGCTTGGGTGCGCGGATAGAGGCCAGCCCGAATTCGCTACAGTCGAAATTCAGTGGCATGGGTGCCGAGGGCGAGTTTCAGGCGCGGCTCGATGGCAGCGCGGCGGTGCTGGGCTTCAGCGGCTGGAATGTGCAGGCGTTTTCGCACCGCCAGTGGTGGGGGCCGGGCTGGCAAAGCAGTTTGGTCAGTGGGCACAACAATCCGTCTTGGACGGGCGTTGGCATTCAACGCGCCAGTGTGGCACCTTCAGACAGCGCTTGGTTGAGCTGGATGGGGCCTTGGAACTTGGATGTGTTTGTGGCCAAGGCGCAAGACCCCCGGGTCGTCACCAACCAGCCACAGGGCTTTATGTTTTCGGGCATGCGCCTGACCATGAAGCCCCAGCCTTGGCTGGAGGTGGGCTTGAGCCGTGGTCTGCAGACCGGCGGTGCTGGCAGGCCCAGCGGCGCGTTGAACTTTGCCAAGTCATTCTTGGGTCAAGAGGTCAACAAACTTGATGACGATACTTTCAGCGACAGCAGTGGGCAAATTGCCGGCTACGACGTGCGGGCGCGTTGCCCCAAGTCGTGGTCAGGGATGTTGGGGTCTTGCGCTGCTTATACCCAGTGGATGGGCGAGGACGCGGCGGGCAGCGTCATCCCGCTGCCCTTCAAGTTCATGAGTTTGTGGGGTGTTGAAAGCACTTATGGCCAGGGCCAATACCGGGTGTTTGCCGAATGGGCCAACACCAACGCCTACAGCTTGCCGTGGGACACCAAAGAGCCGTTTCCGGGCTATGTGAACGGTGTTTACAACCAGGGCTACACCCAAGGTGGTCGATGGGCTGGCTCTGCGCAGGGTTCGGGTTCTGAGATGTTGACCGTAGGCTGGATGGATGCCGCACGCCAACGCATGGTGAAAGTGCATGCGGGCAAAGTGCACACCAGCTTGGGGGCTTACGACCCGCGCACAAGACCCGAGGGCCCACGAGCAGGCGCCCCACGCGGCGACCTGTGGGGCGTGAGCGCCAGTCAGGTGTTTTCTTGGATGGGCATGCGCCTGACGCCCGAATTGGCCTACACCGAGTTGACAGACGGCCAAGACCAGCGGGCCAACAAACGCCAAAATTTGCGAGTGGGCTTGGTGATGGCAGTTCCGCTCTGATGACCGTTCGGCTTGAACGACCCGCTCAGCTGAGACAATAGCCCGCACCGGGCCTCAGGGCCCTCTTTTTTTTACACAGGCGCCCTCGGGCGGTATGGCATGACGGGGCTGAGCGAGTTGCATTGGACGGAAAAAGGCGAAGCCCGTTCGGCTTTGTGGCGCATGGATTCGGGTGCGGTGATGCCCAAGACGGTGGTGTTGGCCGATGACACGCTAACGGCCGATTCGGCCTACCGACTGGCCTGCGCAGGAACGGGCTTGATCTGGCGCAGTGACTTTCAAAATGCGCGGCAATTGCTGCAGGCCATGGCCCGGCGCATCGACCAACCCAAAAAGACCCGTGCCAAAAAGGCCAGCGCCGGTGCGGCCCCTGCCCCTGCTCCTTCCCCGGGCGCGGCTTTTCATGCGCACCGCTTGGCACAGTCGCAGCGCAACCGGGTGCTCAATTCGATCCTGATCGAGCTCGATGGTGACTACGGCATGGCTTTGCGCCGCGCCCCCGATGTGCGCCAAGCCTGTGTACAGGCTTTTGGCCCAGCGCAGGGCCAGCGCTCGGTGGTGTCGCTGCGCAGTTTGCAGGGCGCAGTGGGCGCTTTTGAGTGGCGTAAAAACGGGGTGGAAGTACCCGGCATGGGCGAAGCGCTGCGCATTTACCCGCATTACGGGGTGTTTTCTCCGGTGCGGGGAGAGTATGTGGATTTGGTGGCCCAGGCCCCACTGCCACAAGCGCTGATGGCGCAGTCGCTGGCTTTTGATGTGGGTGTAGGCACTGGCGTTTTATCGGCGGTGTTGGCGCGCCGTGGCGTAAAGCAGGTGGTGGCCACTGACCTGTCTGAGCGGGCTGTGGCCTGCGCGCGCGACAATTTGCAGCGCTTGGGCCTGCAAAACCAAGTGACTTTGGTGCACACGCATTTGTTCCCGCCGGGGCAAGCGCCTTTGGTGGTGTGCAACCCGCCTTGGTTGCCCGCACGCCCGGTGGGTTTGCTCGACCAGGCCGTGTACGACGAAGGCAGCCAAATGCTCAAAGGCTTTTTGGCGGGCCTGCGCGAGCACCTGTGCGAGGGCGGCGAAGGTTGGCTGATTTTGTCAGACCTGGCCGAGCACCTGGGCCTGCGCAGCCGCGAGGCACTGTTGGGCTGGATCGGCGATGCGGGGCTGGTGGTCATTGGGCGGCTGGATGCCAAACCGGTGCATGCCAAAGCGCAAGACAACACCGACCCTTTGTACGCGGCCCGATCGGCCGAAGTCACTTCGCTTTGGCGGCTGGGCGCAGCAGGCTGAGTTGGCCCCCCACCCCGCCCCAGTCATCAGACCTTGCTGAAGTCAGGCTTGCGCTTTTCCATGAAGGCGCCAAAGGCTTCTTTGGCGGCAGGCTCGCGCAGCATGCGGCCAAAGCTTTGGCCTTCTTCGTCCATTTTTTGCAGGACTTCTTGCTGGCTGCTCCCTTTCATGAGGCGTTTGGTGGCGATGAGGGATGTCAGGGGTTTGGCCGCCAACTTGCGTGCTTGTGCCTGCGCATAGCTGTTGACCTCGGTGGGCGGCACGACGCGGTTGACCAAGCCGACTTCTTGCGCAGCTTCGGCAAAAAACGGCTCGCCCATGAGCAGGGCTTCAGCCGCGCGGTGGTAGCCAAACATGCGCGGCGCCAGCAGGCTGGACGCGGCCTCGGGGCACAGACCTAGGTTGACAAAGGGCATGGAGAACGCCGCGTTGTCACCGGCATAGACCAGGTCGCAATGGAACAGCATGGTGGTGCCGATGCCCACCGCAGGCCCGGCCACGGCGGCAAGCAGGGGCTTGTCAAACGTGGCGATGCCGCGCAAAAAACGGAACACGGGCGACTCTTGCGTGGTGGGTGGTTGGTTCAAAAAGTCGCCAATGTCGTTGCCCGCACTGAAGATGCTTTCATGCCCCTGAAACAGCACCACACGCACGCTGGCATCGGCCGCGGCCTGGGCCACGGCGTCGGCCATGGCAGCGTACATGGCCGAAGTGATCGAGTTCTTTTTGTCCAAACGGTTAAAGGTGATGGTCATCACCCCGGCGTCGGTGTGGGTCAGGATGTCAGACATGAAGGTCCTTATGGTGTCGTGTTGTCTTACTGGGCGAGAAGGTTTACTGCACCCGTATCCAGGTCTGGGTGCGGCCCAGCAGGGGCGCACCGATGAAACCACGGACTTCGAGTTTTTTGCCGCCGTCAATCGGGGTCAGACGCAGGCTGTAGTTTTTGCCATTCTCGGGATCGAGGATTTTGCCTCCCTCCCACACCGCTTTGCCGTCACTTTGTTGACCGCCTCGGATGATTTCCATGCCGATTTTGGGTTGACCCTTGCGGTCATCGGTGCACAGGGTGCAGTTGGGTTCGGGGTTGGGGGTGGTGGCCAATGAGCGCTCGACCACGCCGGACAGGCCACCACCGGCTTTTTGGGTGATGCGGATTTCGGCTTTGGGTTGCTGGGTGGCGTCGTCGATGCTGCGCCACAGGCCCACCGGGCTCATTTGGGCATGGGCGGCCAGGCTCAGCAGGCCCGCGCTCAGGGTCATGGTCAGGGTCAAAGCGGTTTTGATCATGGGGTTGTCCTCCGGGTTGGGTTTGAAGGGTGGGATTGACCTGGCGTGTTATGCCAAGGCCGCGTCGGTGTCCATCAGCACGTCGCTGCCCGCACGGATTCGGCGCATCAGTGTGGATGTTTCGGGCATCAGGCGGGTGAAGTAAAAGCGCGCGGTTTGCAGTTTGGCTTGGTAGAACGGGTCGGGGCGCTGCGCCTCTTCTTCGGCCTCGGCCAATTTGGCCAAGGCAATTTGTGCCGAACGGGCCCAGAAATAACCCAGCACCAGGTGGCCCACCACACGCAAATAATCCACCGCTGCAGCACCCACTTCGTCGGCGTTGCTCATGGCTTTCATGCCGACTTCGCCTGTGAGTTGCGTGAGCTTTTGGCCCAGATCGGCCAATGGTTTGATGAATTCGCCCATGGCTTCGTTGGCCATTTCGGCCTTGACCAATTGCTCCACCAACTTGCCGAACTTCTTGAGCGTGGCACCTTGGTTGCCCAGCACCTTGCGGCCCAGCAAGTCAAGCGACTGGATGGTGTTGGTGCCTTCATAAATCATGTTGATGCGGGCATCGCGCACGTATTGCTCCATGCCCCACTCTTTGATGTAGCCGTGGCCACCAAAGACTTGCTGGCAGGCCGATGTGGCTTCCCAGGCGTTGTCGGTGGTGAAGGCCTTGACGATGGGCGTGAGCAGGGCCACGACTTCGGCGGACTCGGCACGCACAGCTTCGTCGGGGTGGTTGATTTCTTTGTCGAGCAGCAAGGCGCAATAGCAAGCCAGAGCCCGGCCACCTTCGGCATAGGCCTTGGCGGTCATGAGCATGCGGCGCACATCGGGGTGCACGATGATCGGATCGGCCGGCTTGCCAGGCGCTTTGACACCCGTGAGCGAGCGCATTTGCACGCGGTCTTTGGCGTAGGCCAAGGCATTTTGGTAAGCCACTTCGGTCAGGCCCAGTGACTGGTTGCCCACACCCAGGCGAGCGGCATTCATCATGACAAACATCGCTGCCAAGCCCTTGTTGGGCTGGCCCACCAAGGTGCCCACCGCGCCGTCCAGCACCATCTGGCAAGTGGCGTTGCCATGGATGCCCATTTTGTGCTCGAGGCCGCCGCAGTAAATGCCGTTGCGCTCGCCCATGCTGCCATCGGCGGCCACGTTGAACTTGGGCACGATGAAGAGACTGATGCCTTTGCTGCCGGGAGGCGCATCGGGCAGGCGGGCCAAGACCAGGTGCACGATGTTCGGGGTCAGGTTGTGTTCGCCAGCGCTGATGAAAATCTTTTGGCCACTGAGCTTGTAGGTGCCGTCGGCCTGTGGCTCGGCCTTGGTGCGCAGCATGCCGAGATCGGTGCCGCAATGCGGCTCGGTCAGGCACATGGTGCCGGTCCATTCGCCACTGGTGAGCTTGGGCAGGTACAGGGCTTTTTGCTCAGGCGTGCCATGCGCGTGCAGACACTCGTAGGCACCATGGCTCAGGCCAGGGTACATGGTCCAGGCTTGGTTGGACGAATTGAGCATTTCGTAAAAGCACTGGTTGACCACAAAGGGCAGGCCTTGGCCACCAAAGTCGGGGTCGCAGCTGAGCGCGGGCCAGCCACCGGCCACGTACTGGGCATAGGCTTCTTTGAAACCGTCGGGTGCTTTGACTTCGTGCGTGTTGCGATCCAGTTGACAACCCTGGGTGTCGCCCGAGATGTTGATGGGGAAAACCACCTCGGCCGCGAATTTGCCGCCCTCTTCGAGCACCGCGTTGATGGTGTCGGCATCGGTATCGGCATGCTTGGGCAGGGCTTTGAGTTCGGCACTGACATGGAGCAGCTCGTGCAACACAAATTGCATGTCGCGAAGCGGTGGGGTGTAAACAGGCATGGAAGACTCCTTGAATCGGTGGAAATGGGGTCGGAGAGAGGGGCTGAGAAAATCGGGTGCGCTTGAACAATCAATGGTCGGCAGGCTTGCGGCGGGTCTTGGGCACAGCCACCAATTTGGCCGCCTTGGCGCCCGCAGCGGGTACGGCCGAAGGGGGCATGGTCGGGGCGCCATATCGCGCCAAGATGTGCAAAAAGCCCCGACGCGCCCGCTCAGTGGCGCTGGGGTTGCGCAAGAAACGGGCTTCGTAGTGCAGCGCCAGAATCAGGCCGTGGATCTCAAACGCGATTTGGTGGGCGTCGGCCTCTTGGCTGAGCTGGCCTTCGGCCTGCGCCAGCTCCACCGCTCGGCGCAAAGCCGTTTGCCAGGTGGCCACCGAAGAAGCCAGCGCATCGCGCACCGGGCCACTGCGGTCATCAAACTCCACAGCGCCACTGATGTAGATGCAGCCTGAATCGATTTCGGCGGAGGTTTGCACCATCCAGTTGTCAAACATGGCGTGCAGGCGGGGCAAGCCACGGCTCTTTTGCATGGCGGCATAAAAAACGCTGGATTCGAAGCGGTCGTGGTATTCGCGGATGACCGAAATTTGCAATTCTTCGCGCGAGCCAAAGTGCGCGAACACACCCGACTTGCTCATGCCGGTGACTTCGGCCACAGCGCCAATCGACAGGCCTTCGAGGCCGATTTGCGAGGCCAAGCCAAGCGCCGCATCGATGATGATGGCTTTGGTTTGCTGGCCCTTGATGAGCACGCGCCGACCCGGCTCGGGGGAAGGCAGGCTTTCGACGTTGGAGGGAATTTGGCGGTCGGTCATGGTGCACAAAATAGAACGATCGTTCTATTCTGCACCAAAACTCTCCATCAACACCAAGAACCCGTCAGATCGAGGGTAATTCAGGATCTGACGGGTGGGGCTGAAAGCGATCAGGCCTTAAAAGCCACAACCTTTTGGGTTTGCTCGCCCAGACCTTCGATGCCCAAACGCATGACATCGCCGCGCTTGAGGTACACCGGCGCGGGTTTGCCATCGACCTTGACGCCCATGCCCACACCAGGTGGCGTGCCAGTGGTGATGATGTCACCGGGCTCAAGGGTCATGAACTGGCTGACATAGCTCACCAACTTGGCCACGCCAAAAATCATGGTTTTGGTGTTGCCGGTTTGATAGCGCACGCCGTTCACATCCAGCCACATGCCCAAGGCCTGTGGGTTGGGCACCTCGTCGCGGGTGACCAACCAAGGGCCCACGGGGCCAAAGGTGTCGCAGCCCTTGCCCTTGTCCCAGGTCGCGCCGCGCTCGAGTTGGTATTCGCGTTCGCTCACGTCGTTGACCACGCAGTAACCGGCCACATGGTTCAAGGCGTCTTTTTGCGTGACATAACGGGTACGGGTGCCAATGACGATGCCCAGCTCCACTTCCCAGTCAGACTTTTTCGAGCCTTTGGGCAACATGACGTCGTCGTTCGCGCCCTGGATGCAAGAGATGGCTTTGGTGAACACGATGGGCTCGGCTGGGATGGCCATGCCCGCTTCGGCCGCGTGGTCGGCGTAGTTGAGGCCAATGGCGATGAATTTGCTGGTGTAAGAGATGGGCGTACCCAAACGCTTTTTGCCACGCACCAAGGGCAATTTGTCGGTTTTGACTTTGGCCAGCTTGGCCAAGGCTTTGTCGTTCAGTTGGTCAGGCGAAATGTCTTTGACCACGCCGCTGAGGTCGCGCAAGCGGCCTTCGGCATCGATCAGACCAGGTTTTTCTTTGCCAGGTTGGCCATAGCGAACGAGTTTCATAATTGCCTTTCAGTTTTCAAAACATCAATAAGTAGAGCGCCCCCCCGACAGGTCAAAGACCGCGCCGGTGGAGAAGGAACATTCTTCGGTGCTGAGCCAGGTCACCATGGCGGCGACTTCTTCAGGCTCGCCAAAACGGGCCATCGGGATTTTGGAAAGCATGAACTGGATGTGCTCGGGCGTCATTTGATCAAAAATCGCGGTCTTGACAGCCGCCGGGGTGACACAGTTGACACGCACCCCGGTGTCGGCCAGCTCTTTGCCCAGCGATTTGGTCAGGCCAATGACTGCAGCCTTGCTCGCACTGTAAGCGCTGGCGTTGGGGTTTCCGTCTTTGCCCGCGACCGAGGCGATGTTGACGATGCGGCCGTAGTTGCGGGCCTTCATGTGGGCACTGAGTTCACGGCAGCAATAAAACAAGCCATTCACGTTGACATCGAACACCTGCTTCCAGGCGTCGACCGGGTAATCCCAGACCTTGACGTTGGGACCGGTCACGCCTGCGCTGTTGACCAGCACATCCACAGCCGCCAATGCTGTGGTTTGCGCGGTGGCCTGAGCCACCGAAGCGTGATCGGTCACATCGACCTGCACGGTGTTGACCACCGCACCCAAGTGCCCTTGGCGCAGTTGTTCGGCGGCTTTCGTCATGCCTGCCGCATCACGGTCCCAAATGCTGACCCGTGCGCCCGAGGCGAGCATGCGCTGCGCGATGGCCAAACCCAAACCAGTGGCTCCGCCGGTGATGACCGCATGGCGGCCTTTCATGTCAAGCAAATTCATGTGTTTCTTTCTGCGTGGAAATTTTGCAATTCAAATGGTCATGCCACCGTCGACCATGTAGGCGTTGCCAGTGGCAAAAATGGATTCATCGGACGCCAAGAAGGTCACGATGGGGGCGATCTCGTTGGCCTGCGCCAAACGGCCCATGGGCTGGCGGTTGATGAAGTCCTGCCGCGCTTGCACCGGGTCGGCGTAGCTGTTGATACGGCCCTGCAGTGAGGGGGTGTCCACGGTGCCCGGACATATGGCATTGCAACGCACGCCTTGGCGCACATAGTCAGCGGCAACACTTTTGGTCAGGCCAATCACGGCTGCTTTGCTGGTGCCGTAAATGAAGCGGTTGGGCAAGCCGCGCACGCTGGAACACACGCTGGCCATGTTGATGATGCTGCCGCCATGGCCGTCTTGCGCAAACTGTGCCAACATTTTGGGAATGACCGCTTGGATCATCCAAAACTGTGAGCGCACATTCAGGTTGAAGGCAAAGTCCCAGTCTTCGTCGGTGGCCAACTCGATGTTGCCGTTGTGCACAAAGCCCGCACAGTTGAAGACGATGTCGATGCGCGCGAGGCTGGCGACTTGGGCGGCAATCGCTTGCTTATCGAGCACATTGAGCACGGCTGTGTGCACATTGGCAACGCCTTGATAAGACTTGAGCAGTTCGGCATTGACATCGGTGGCGTACACGGTGGCGCCTTCAGCGGCCATGGCGAGCGCTGCAGCTTGGCCAATGCCTTGTCCGGCTGCGGTCACGAGCGCGGTTTTTCCTTTGAGTCTCATGGTGCTTGGATCTCCAAATAGGTGGTTTGTCTGTTTGAAATAGCGGCCCAGTCCCAGGCGATGCCCAGGCCAGGGGTTTCAGGGGGCAGGGCAAAGCCGGCTTGCACTTGCATGCGCGAAGTGGTGATGTCGTCGAGCTGCGGGATGTACTCCACCCAAGTGGCATTGGGCACGGCTGCGCACAAGCTGACATGCAGCTCCATCAAAAAGTGCGGGCAGACCGCCACGTCAAAGGTTTCGGCCAGGTGGGCGGTTTTGATCCAGGGGGTGATGCCACCAATGCGCGCCACATCGGGCTGCACGATGGAACAAGCGCCCTGTTCCAGGTACTCGCGAAACTGCATCGGGTGGTACATGGACTCACCCACCGCCACAGGCGTCGCGGTGTGCTCGCGCAGCTGGCGGTGGCCCGACACGTCTTCAGCAGGCAAGGGCTCTTCTATCCACGCCAAACCCAGACCGTCGAAAGCCCGCGCGCGGCGCACGGCCTCGGCCCTGTTGAAGCCTTGGTTGGCATCGGTCATCAACTCGAAACCTGGGCCCACCGCATCGCGCACAGCACTCAGGCGCGCCACGTCTTCGCTCACGTGCGGGCGACCGATTTTGATCTTGGCCCCCTTGAAGCCTTGGGCTTGCGCTTCCAGGGTTTGGTCCACGAGCGCCTCGGGTGACAAGTGCAACCAGCCGCCTTCGGTGGTGTAGAGCGGCACCCGCGCCTGCGCTCCGCCCAACAACTGCCACAACGGCAGACTCTGGCTTTGGCCACGCCAGTCCCACAAGGCTGTGTCGATGCAAGCCAGTGCCAAACTGGTGATGGCGCCCACGGCGGTGGCATGGGTGTGAAAAAACAGATCTTTCCAAATGGCCTCAACCAAAACCGGGTTGCGACCAATCAGGCGCGGTGCCAAATGGTCTTTGAGCAAGGCCACCACAGAAGAGCCGCCGGTGCCAATCGTGTAGGCATAACCCGTGGCCGCGATGCCGTCACTGCAATGGAGAGTGAGCAGAACAGTTTCTTGCGTCACAAACGATTGGATGGCGTCGGTGCGCAAGACTTTCGGCGGCAAATTCACTTGCCGAATGCTCACGCGGTTGATGGTCACTGAAGGCATGGTTTGTTGAAACAGATGGGGACCCGTCAAGGCCGACGAAGCCTTTAAGAATGCATGCAGCGCACAAGAGGCTGAGTCATTTTTGCGACAACCGGGATGCGGGTTTGTGTGGAGATAAAAGCGCTTGACCTGACAAATCTGGGCATGTGATGATTGTGCAACTGGTATGACCACTTGTCCAATTCACGTTATCCCTGATCGACCCCATGCCTTTGCAAACCGTGGCCCCGCAGCGTCTGTACCGCCAAATTGCCGAGCAACTCAGGCAACTCATGGTGTCGGGCGAATTCGCGCTCGGTTCGCGCTTGCCCGCAGAACGGGACTTGGCCTTGCAATTGGGCGTGAGTCGCCCCTCGGTGCGTGAGGCGCTGATTGCGCTTGAGGTCGAAGGCATGATCGAAGTGCGTACCGGTTCAGGCATTTACGTGCAGCGCACCCAAGCGGTGGCCAAGTCCAAATCTGCACCCAAAGCCAAACACCTCGCCGCCCACGACACGGACACACCTTCCGAATGGGGCCCTCTGGAAGTGATGAGCGCCCGTTTGCTGATCGAAGCCGAAGTCGCTGCATTGGCCGCCACACATGCGCAAAAAGCTGACATCAAAGCCATCAAAGCCGGTTTGCAACAAATGAAACTTGAAGCCGCCCGCAACAAGGAACCACGCGATGGCGACGAAGCCTTTCATGCGGGCATTGCCAAGGCCTGCGGCAACAGCGTGTTGCTCGACACCGTACAGCGCTATTGGCAAGCCCGCAACGGCCCCCTGTTTGAGCGGCTGGGCGACTATTTTGAACACCCCGAGTCTTGGCAAACCGCCATCGCCGAACACCAACAGGTACTGTGGGCCATTGAGGCGCACGACGCGCCTGCTGCCCGCAAAGCCATGCAAAAACACTTGAAACAAGCCCACAAAAGATACAGCGCGAGCTGGCGCCGCGCGCCTGCCCGTTAGCTCGCCAGTGAGATGGTCAGCCAAAGGCATGCAGTTTTTTTTCGCGTCAGCATTTTTTCAAAACCAACGAGGAGACTTTGATGAGCAAACGATTCACCCTGAAGACCCTGGCCACCTTAGGCGCTTTTGCTGTGGGGGCCATGACCGTGCTGGGCAGCACGGCTGTGCAAGCCCAACAAAAACTCAAATGGGCCCACGTTTATGAAACGTCCGAGCCCTTCCACACCGAATCGGTCTGGGCAGCCGAAGAGATCAAAAAACGCTCCAATGGCAAGTTCGACATCCAGGTATTTCCAGCTTCCACACTGGGCAAAGAGACCGACATCAACCAAGGCCTGACCCTGGGCACAGTGGACATGATCATCAGCGGCCCCTCTTTTGCGGCGCGCACCTACCCCCGTTTTGGCATCGCCTACTACCCCTTCATCTTCCGCGATGGCGACCACCTGCTGGCTTACGCCAAGAGCCCTGTATTCCAGGAAATGATTGGTGAATTCCGTGCCCGCACGGGCATTCAGGTCACGGCCTACACCTACTACGGTGCACGCCACACCACAGCCCAGAGACCCTTCACCAACTGCGCCGGCATGAAGGGCATCAAGATCCGCGTGCCCGATGTGCCCGCCTACCGCGCCACACCTGAGGCCTGCGGTGCCAACCCCACACCCATTGCTTTTGCCGAGGTGTATCTGGCCCTGCAAAACGGCACCGTGGAAGCCCAGGAGAACCCCTTGACCACGATCGAGGCCAAGAAGTTTTTTGAAGTCCAAAAAGCCATCATGCTCACCGGTCACATCGTGGACGGCTTGACCACACAGATTGCCCCTCACCTCTGGAATCGCTTGAGCGATGCCGAAAAGAAGATCTTCACCGATGTGACCCAGGAAGCTGCGGTGCGCGCATCGGCCAAGGTCAAGGCCCGCGAAGCCGAGTTGGTGGAAGAGTTCCGCAAGAAAGGTTTGCAGATGGTGCAAGTCGACCGCAAATCCTTCCAGGATGCGGTGCTGAAAAACAAGCCTCTGACAGGCATGGGCTTCACGCAGTCTGACTTCGACAAGATCCAGGCCGCCAGGTGATCTTGAGGCTGCGCCCAAAGCACAGCCGACTCCACCACGCTGGGCCATAGCCCAGCGTGCATTGGCATGACCGGACCCACGGGTCCGATCATCCGCTTTTCAATTCCGAAAGATTTGCCATGAGCAAGCTGCAAGACCTGGATGCCCTGCCCAAAGTCATGGGCGATGACGGCCAGTTCCACGCCACCGATGAGGCTGTGGATTTGTCCGGAACGCCCATCGAGGCTTGGGTGGCCTTGCTGTTTTTTTGGGCCTTGGGCCTGACGGTTTTTTACCAATTTTTCACCCGCTATGTGCTCAACGATTCGGCTTCGTGGACCGAGGAGATCGCCCGGTATTTGTTGATTGCCACGGTCTTCACGGGCGCAGCCATTGGTGTGGCCAAGAACAACCACATTCAGGTTGATTTTTTCTTCCGCTTCATGCCCGCCAGGCTGTCCTACGCGGTGGCCTTGTTGGTGGATGTGATGCGCATCGCATTTTTTGGCGCCGCCACCTTTTTGACGGGCCAGATGATGCAGAAGTTGGGCAGCTACAAGATGACGATCATCGACTTGCCCATGAACTGGGTTTACGGCGTGGTGATGGCCGGTTTTGCCGCCATGTGCTTGCGATCCATCTGGGTCATGCGCATCCACCTGCAGCGCGGCTACACCGTGCTGGAGCGTCCTGAATCCGAAATGACGGACCGCTGAACAGCCCTCCCCCGAACGACAGAAAGCCCCTGCCATGTTGAAAATCATTTTCCTGCTGCTGATGAGTGGCGGCATTCCGGTGGCCATTGCCATGGCGGGAGCCTCGCTCATTTACCTGTTTTTCGCCCAAAGCTCGCCGCCGTTTGTGGTGATTCACCGCATGGTCTCGGGCATCGACAGTTTTCCGTTGCTGGCTGTGCCTTTCTTCATCCTGGCGGGCAACTTGATGAACAACGCCGGCATCACCAACCGCATTTACAACTATGCGCTGGCCTTGGTGGGCTGGCTCAAGGGCGGTTTGGGCCACGTCAACGTGGTGGGCTCGGTCGTGTTTGCGGGCATGAGTGGCACAGCCATTGCCGATGCTGCAGGCTTGGGCACCATCGAAGTCAAGGCCATGAAAGACCATGGCTACAGCACCGAATTTGCCGTGGGCGTCACCGCTGCTTCGGCCACGCTGGGCCCCATCATTCCGCCCAGCTTGCCGTTTGTGATCTACGGCATGATGGCCAACGTGTCGGTGGGCGCCTTGTTCCTTGCGGGCATCTTGCCCGGCATTTTGATGGCGCTGTTGATGATGCTGACGGTGGCTTTCTTTGCGCACAAGAACGGTTGGGGCGCTGACATCAAATTCGAGTGGCCCCGCGTCATCAAGGCCTTGACGGAAACCGCCGTGGTTGTAGGCTGGCCTCTGGCCATTTGGTGGACCGTCAAAACCTTTGGCACACCGCCCCAAATGACGGTGTTTGTGGCTTTGGCCATTTTGTTTGTGGCCGACAAGCTGTTCAAGTTCCAAGCCGTCTTGCCCATCATGACCCCCATCATCCTGATCGGCGGCATGACCACAGGCGTGTTCACGCCGACCGAAGGGGCGATTGCTGCCTGTGTGTGGGCCTTGATTTTGGGCTTCTTCTGGTACCGCACCCTGAACCTGAAAATGTTCGTCAAAGTCTGCTTGGACACGGTCGAGACCACCGCCACGGTCTTGTTCATCGTGGCCGCAGCCAGCATTTTTGGCTGGATGCTCACCGCCACAGGTGTGACCACCGCCATCTCTGCCTGGGTGCTGGGCTTCACCCAAGAGCCTTGGGTGTTTTTGTTGCTGGCCAATGCCTTGATGCTGTTTGTCGGCTGCTTCTTGGAGCCGACTGCCGCCATCACCATTCTTGTGCCGATCTTGGTGCCGATTTGCCAACAGCTGGGCATTGACCTGGTGCACTTCGGTCTGGTCATGGTGCTCAACCTGATGATCGGGTTGCTGCACCCGCCCATGGGCATGGTGCTGTTCGTGCTGGCCAGGGTGGCCAAGCTCAGTGTGGAACGCACCACCATGGCCATCTTGCCCTGGCTGTTCCCCTTGCTGGGCAGCCTGGCCATCATCACCTACTTCCCTAACTTGGTGCTGTGGTTGCCCAAACAATTTTATTGAGACCTTGCCATGAGTTCATTCATTCGACTGCACCCCGCCGACGATGTTGTCATTGCTCGCGCCCAACTGATGAGCGGGAGCACTGTGGACGGCGTGGCCGTGCGCGGCCTGATCCCGCCAGGCCACAAAATCGCCACCCGCGCCATCGCCGTGGGCGAGCCAGTTCGCCGCTACAACCAGATCATTGGCTTTGCGCATCAGCCCATCGCGCCCGGAGAGCATGTGCACACGCACAACTTGAACATGGGCGCTGAAAAAGGCAACTTTGAACGTGACTACGCCATCGGGCAAGACGTCAAACCCGAGCCTGCGCGCCAACAAGCCACCTTCATGGGCTACAAGCGTTCGGACGGCCGCGTGGCCACACGCAACTACATCGGTGTGTTGTCGAGCGTCAACTGTTCGGCCACCGCCGCACGCGCCATTGCCGACCATTTTTCCAAACGCAACAACCCCGCAGCACTCGCCAACTTCCCGAATGTGGACGGCGTGGTCGCTTTGACGCACGGCACTGGCTGCGGCATGGACAACGAGGGCATGGGCATGCAATTGCTTGAGCGCACCTTGGCCGGCTATGCCACGCACGCCAACTTTTGGGGTGTGGTGGTGGTGGGTCTGGGCTGCGAAACCAACCAGCTCAACACCTGGCTGGCACACAGCAGCTTGCGCGAGGGCGACACACTCAAGGTCTTCAATATCCAGGACACGGGCGGCACACGTTTGACGGTGGAAAAAGGCATCCAGCTGATTGCAGAAATGCTGCCCCGCGCCAACGCGATCAAGCGCGAGCCTTGCAGTGCCGAACACATCACCGTGGGTCTGCAATGCGGCGGCTCAGATGGTTATTCGGGCATCAGCGCCAACCCGGCGCTGGGTGCGGCGGTGGATCTGCTGGTGCAGCACGGCGGCACCGCCATTCTGAGCGAGACGCCTGAGATTTATGGCGCCGAGCACTTGCTCACGCGCCGTGCAGTGAAGCCTGAGGTGGCGCACAAACTGATCGAGCGCATCCGCTGGTGGGAAAACTACACCGCCATCAACGGCGGCGAGATGAACAACAACCCCTCACCCGGCAACAAGGCGGGCGGCCTGACGACTATCCTGGAGAAATCTTTGGGGGCTGTGGCCAAAGGCGGCACCAGCAACCTGCAAGCGGTCTATGAATACGCCGAGCCGGTCACGGCCAAAGGCTTTGTTTACATGGACACCCCCGGCTATGACCCCGTGAGCGCCACGGGCCAAGTGGCGGGCGGGGCCAACCTGATCTGCTTCACCACCGGGCGTGGCAGCGCTTATGGCTGCGCGCCCTCGCCCAGCCTGAAGTTCTCGACCAACTCGGCGCTTTGGAAAAAGCAGGAAGAAGACATGGACCTGAACTGCGGTGAGATCGTGGACGGCGGAGTGAGCATTGCCGAAATGGGCCAGCGCATCTTCGAGATGATTTTGGCCGCTGCTTCGGGCGAACCCACCAAGAGCGAACGCCACGGTTATGGCCAAAACGAGTTTGTGCCATGGCAAGTTGGCGCGGTCATGTAATGACTTTCGGGACAGATCTTTAGCGCTGTCCCCAACCAATTAAACAGCATATGAGCCACACCATTTCTGCCCACGACCTGCGCACCAAGGTCACCCGCATCATTGAACAAGCGGGCAGCCTGCCTGCTGAAGCCGCGCAAGTGGCCGACAACCTGGTCATGGCCAACCTGAGCGGGCACGACTCGCACGGGGTGGGCATGGTGCCGCGCTATGTGGACGCAGTGCTCGAGGGCGGCCTGTCACCCAACACCGGTGTGAAAGTGCTGCTGGACACCGGGCCCCTTTTGAATCTGGACGGCCAGCGTGGCTACGGACAAATCACCGGCGTGCAGGCCATGCAGATGGGCATTGAGCGCGCCAAACAGCACGGCGTGTGTACCGTGGCGCTCAGCCGATCGCACCACTTGGGCCGCATCGGTCACTTTGCCGAAATGGCCGTGGCGCAAGGCCTCGTATCGGTGCACTTTGTGAACGTGCTCTCGCGCCCGGTGGTGGCCCCCTTTGGCGGGGGTGACGGCCGCTTTGGCACCAACCCTTGCTGTATCGGTGTGCCCATGGGCAGCAGTGCCCCCTTTGTGCTGGACTTTGCCACCAGCCGCGTGGCGCAGGGCAAGATGCGCGTGGCGCACAACAAAGGCGAGCAAGTGCCGCCGGGTTATTTGATCGACGAACACGGCCACCCGACCACCGACCCCGGCGTGGTGGTGGTGCCGCAGTCCAACGGTTTGTTTGGTGCGCTCATGACCTTTGGCGACCACAAGGGTTTTGGCATGGCCATGGCCTGCGAACTGCTGGGCGGCGCGCTCACCGGAAGCGGCACCTGGCACCGCGAAGCGGACCACCAACGCGCCGTGCTCAACGGCATGCTGACCATGCTGATCGACCCCGTGCGTCTGGGCACTCAAGCCCTGTTCGAGCAAGAAGCCCTGGCTTTTGCCGACTGGTTGCGCCAAAGCCCCGATGCTCCGGGCAGCGACGGCGTGAAGCTGGCGGGCGAGCCCGAACGCACTGCACGCGCTGAGCGCGAGCAAACCGGCATCTGGATCGACGACGCCACCTGGGCCGAAATCGAGGCATCTGAGAAAAAGCTGGCAGGGCGTTGAGCATTGTCTGACCCCAACTTCCCGCTTGGGAGCCCACTCCTCTGACACCCATGCACCTGTGCGCTCTGAACCTGGCATCGCTGCCGGCTGACATCCACACGCCCACTTACGACCGCCGCCGCCATGCGCCTGGTGTGGTGCACCTGGGGCTGGGCGCCTTTCACCGGGCGCACCAGGCCATGGTTTTTGACCGACTGCTGAGCGCAGGCGATACGCGCTGGGGCATCCACGGGGTGGGCATGACACGGCCTGATTTGGTCAACGCCTTGCGTGCGCAAGATGGCCTGTACGCCGTGCGTGTCGCCGATGATCAAGGAGTGCAGTGGCATGTGCCTGGCGCGCTTTGGCGCATGCATGTGGCCGCCACTGAGCGCGACGACGTGGTTCAAGCCATTGCCGCACCCAGTACCCGCTGGGTCACCCTCACCGTCACCGAAAAAGGCTATACACCGGCCTTGGCCCAGCTGCTGCTTGACGGTTTGCGCCTGCGGCAGCTCGCAGGTTTGCCGGGCATCACGGTGGCATCGTGCGACAACCTGCAAGGCAATGGCCACAGGCTGCTGGCTTTGGTGAAAGGCGAGATCGCCACCCAAGACACCACGCCGCAAGGCGCGGATTTGCTGAGCTGGATCGACACGCACTGCGCCTTTCCATGCAGCATGGTTGACCGCATCGTGCCTGCTGCCACCGCCGAAGTGCTGGCCGCCGCCAGTCAGGCGCTGGGTCTGCGTGACGACGCAACGCTGAGCACCGAGGGCTTTTGGGAATGGGTGATCGAAGACCGCTTTGCCGACCCGCTGGATGCCGCCCTGCTTCAAAGCGCGGGCGTGCGCGTCACGCCCTATGTGCACAGCTACGAAGAAGCCAAGCTGCGCATGCTCAACGGCAGCCACTCGGCCATGGCACTTATGGGCGCAGTCACCGGCAGGCCTTTCATTGCGAGCTGCATCGGTGAGCCACACATCCGCAGTTTCGTGCACCGCCTGATGAGCCGCGAAGTCGCACCGCACTTGGCCCGAAGCGACTGGGCCGACTACCGGGACGCACTGATTGCCCGCTTTGGCAACCCTTACCTCAAGCACGGCGTGCACCAGATCGCCACCGACAGCTCGCAAAAAATTCCGCAACGCTGGCCACCCTCGGTGCTGGGGCAAATCACGCAAGGCGCTTCATTTGAACACCACGCGCTGGCCGCCGCTGTTTTTTTGCGCTACACGCTGGGCGTGGACGAACAAGGTCAGGCTTACAGCCTGAACGACCCGCAAGCCGAGATCCTCACAGCCCTGGGCGCCGCGCAACGCACCGAGCCCGAGGCCTGCGTGCGCGCTCTGTTGGCCCGAGAAGACCTTTGGGGCAAGGCACTGCCAGACAACACCACCTGGACAGCCAGCGTGACACACTGGCACCAACAGGTTTTGCAACACGGTGTGGATGCAGCCATCCAGCAACTGCTGCAACAAGAAATCTGAACACGGGATACGCCCCATGAAAATCACCGCCGCCCGTGTCATCGTCTGCAGCCCCGGCCGCAACTTTGTCACGCTGAAGATCGAGACCGACCAAGGCGTCTACGGCGTGGGCGACGCCACACTCAATGGCCGCGAGTTGGCCGTGGTCAGCTACCTCGAAGACCATGTGATCCCCTGTCTGATCGGTCGCGACCCGCAGCAGATTGAGGACATTTGGCAATACCTCTACAAAGGCGCTTACTGGCGGCGCGGCCCGGTGACCATGAGCGCGATTGCCGCCGTGGACACCGCCCTGTGGGACATCAAGGCCAAGATGGCGAACATGCCGCTGTATCAGCTCTTGGGCGGGCGCAGCCGCACGGGCGTGATGGTCTATGGCCATGCCAACGGCCGCGACACCGCCGAGACGGTGGACGAAGTCTTGCGCCACAAGGAAGAAGGCTATTTGGCCATACGCGCCCAAAGCGGCGTGCCTGGGCTGAACAAGGTCTATGGCGTGAATGGTGTGAACAGTGCGAACCGCCTGTACGAACCCGCTGATGGGAACCTGCCGAGCGAACACGACTGGAGCACCGACAAGTATTTGCGCCACACGCCCGGCCTGTTTGAAGCTGTGCGCGAAGCCGTAGGCCCCGACATCCATTTGCTGCACGACGTACACCACCGCCTAACCCCCATTGAGGCGGGCCAGTTGGGCAAAGCGCTGGAGCCCGTGCGAATGTTCTGGATGGAAGACCCGACACCTGCCGAAAACCAAGATGCTTTCCAGTGGATACGCCACCACACCACCACACCGATTGCGGTGGGTGAGATTTTCAACAGCATTTGGGACTGCAAGACGCTGATCGAGAAACAGCTGATCGACTACATCCGCACCACCGTGGTCCACGCGGGCGGCATCACGCACCTGCGTCGCATCGCCGACTTGGCGAGCCTGTACCAAGTGCGCACCGGCTGCCACGGTGCCACCGACTTGTCACCGGTGTGCATGGGTGCGGCCCTGCACTTTGACACCTGGGTGCCCAACTTTGGCGTGCAAGAGTTCATGCCGCACAGCGAAGAAATGTTGTCGGTCTTCCCACACGACTACCGCTTTGAGCGCGGAATGATGCACTGCGGCGAATCCCCCGGCCATGGGGTGGACATCGACGAGAAGCTGGCGGCCAAGTACCCGTACCAAAGGGCTTATCTGCCGGTGAACCGGCTGCAGCATGATGGGACCTTGTGGAGCTGGTGAGGGCCTTTGACTATCCGGGGTCTGGTGTGCAGCGAAAGAAGTCGTCCGCATAAAGCAGCTAATCCTCTGCTGTCGGCCAATCTGTTTCACTCGGTATCAAAGCGTCAATGTCTGCCATCGCTGCTTAACATTCTTTGGCTATATTGGGAATCATAGTTTTTGCTCCGGCTTCAAACAAGCCATGGGTATTCAAAGAAATGAAACTCAAATTACGGATTTACGGGTTGACACCTATTTGTTGGCGCTGGCACCTCCTCAAAATGACCCTATGAAACAACAAATTCAGCTCAATCAAATTGATGCCAATGGCATCCATTTTTCTTACCTTGAGTGTGGTTCTGGTCCTATCGCTTTGTGTGTCCACGGATTTCCAGACTCTGCCCACACTTGGCGATTCTTGATGCCAGCACTAGCTAAAGCGGGCTTTAGAGCCATCGCACCATTTACCCGGGGCTATGCGCCCACTTCACTTGCCCCCGATGACTGTTACCAAACTGGCGCACGTGCAGCTGATGTCAATGCATTGCATGAAGCGCTGGGTGGTGATGAAAATGCGGTTCTGATTGGCCACGATTGGGGTGCTTCCACGGCTCTGACTGCTGCGGCCAACGCACCTCAACGATGGCATAGGGTGGTTGCCATGTCGGTCCCCCCCGTACTTATTTTGCGCAAAGCATTGGATGGAAATCTTGCTCAAATTAAACGAAGTTGGTACATGTTTTATTTTCAGTCTGCATTGGCGGAAATAGCCATCCCAGCGAACGATTACGCGCTCATTGAGATGCTGTGGGAGGATTGGTCTCCCGGTTTCAAATCAAAAGATGACCTCGAAAATTTCAAAAAATGCGTCTCGAGTCCCAGCCATCTCAAAGCAGCACTTGGATACTATCGCGCCTCTTTGGGCAATGGAAAAAAGATAGAAACGTACAACGCGTTAGAGACAAAAGGTCTTGAGCCCTTGATCCAGCCAACACTTTATTTGCATGGCAAAAATGATGGCTGCATTGGCGTCGAATTGGCTCAAGAGGCTCGAAACACTTGCCCATAGCTTGAGGTCAGGGTTCTGGATCAGGTCGGACATTTCATGCAACTTGAAGATCCGAAGCTGGTGAACCAACACATTATTGAATGGGTATCTGGCGGGAAGCAGTGAGAGATCAAGAGAGGCATCATGATCACTGGATGTCCTTCTGACCTTTAGGCACTGCTAATCCAATATCTATCCCAAATTATTTGATTTTCATGAAATTACAGCGAGCAATTCAAAGGCTGCTTTTCATTGCGGCCTCGATTGTTCGCTACGGGTGGCATCGACCGGTTGAATCCGCCGCCTGAAGCTGTCCTTGATCTGTCTTGCGCAACATGACAGAAAATCTTTCAACGAATCAGCGTCATCCCAGCATGCTTGGCGGCACCTGCGTCAAAAGTCATGGTCTGCTTGCAGCCTTCCGATTCGGCTGTGCGTTCGATCAAGCAATCCGCGAGATCCGCCTTGCCCGCATCAAAAACTCGCAAGGCGCGCAGCACTTGGTCAGCACGGTCCACGATGATTTGCTTGGTACGGAGCAGCGCTTCCAATGCCTGTTTCACTTGCTGACCACTCAGGCCATAGCAAGATGTCAGCACCCAATACAACTCCACCACAGAAACCAAAGTGATGAAGCCGGGTTGTTCTGAATCCAAAGACTCGATCAGTGCCGTGGCCTTGGGTGATTGCTTGGCGTCATCTTGCATGATGTAGCGCACAAGAACATTGGTATCCAGTCCAATCATCGTGCAGCCGCTCCGCGCTGAGCAACGGCCTTGTTCATGTCATCGATTGAAATCTTTTTCGTCGGTTTACCGAACATGCCTTTGAGCTCGGTGACGTTCTGTGTAGCGGCCACAAATTCATACCGACCCGGTGCGATCAGGATAAATTCGACACGATCACCTGCATCGACCTTCAGGTCGTGACGAACATTGGCGGGGATGGTGATCTGTCCTTTGCTTGTGAGCGTAGCGGTTGTCATGTTGAATACCTCCTGCTTCACCTTACCTTAAAGTAAGGATAACCCAAAGTCAACACAAAACGTGTTTACAAGATCCGTCCCAAAGCCGCCTGCAAATGCTCTGAGGGCAAGCGCTTGAAGCCCGAACGGGCAAAGCGCTGCAAACGGCCTTGCATGAAGGCCACCAGCAAAGACGCCGTGACATGCAGGTCTGCTGTCGGCGTGGCCGATTCGATCCCTTTGAGAGATTGGCGCAACTGCGCTTCGATCTTGTCAAACAGCAAATTGATGCGCTCTTGCAATCGCTCGTGCTCAAAGGCAAGCGCCTCGCCATTCATGACACGGCTCATGCCGGGGTTCTTTTCGGCAAATTGGAGCAGCAAAGCCACGATGCGTCCGGCTTGCTGAGGGCCTGCGGGTTCGCGGTCGGTGACTTGACGGATCAAGCCCATGACGGACTGGTCCACGAAGTCAATCAAGCCTTCGAACATTTGGGCCTTGCTGGCAAAGTGGCGGTACAAAGCCGCTTCACTCACGCCAATTTGGGCGGCCAGGCCTGCGGTGGTGATGCGCTCGGAGCCAGGCTTCTCCAGCATGGCGGCCAGTGTTTGCAGAATTTGTAAACGGCGCTCGCCAGGGCGGGGTCGCTTGCGTGCTGGAGATGCTTCTTCTTCGGAATCGTCTGCGTGGTCTGGGCGGGTGTCGCTCATGTTGTCCTCTGAGTCAGGTGCGGGGCTTTGGCAAAGCCGGCTTTAGCGGCTGCGGATCATGGTGCCAAAGGCTTGCTCAGACAAGACTTCGAGCAGCATGGCGTGGGGCACGCGGCCATCAATGATGTGCACAGCGTTCACGCCGCTCTTGGCCGCGTCTAAGGCGCCCGCAATCTTGGGGATCATGCCGCCGCTGATGGTGCCATCGGCGCACAGCTCGTCGATGCGGCTGGGCGTCAGTTCGGTCAGCAGCTGTCCTTCTTTGTCAAGCACGCCACGGATGTTGGTGAGCATGAGCAGTTTTTCGGCTTGCAGCACGGTGGCCAATTTGGCGGCGACCACGTCGGCGTTGATGTTGTAGCTCTCGTTGTTGACGCCAAAACCAATGGGGCTGACCACCGGAATAAAAGCGTCGTCTTGCAGGCACTTCAGAATGGCCGGGTCAATGCTTTCGATCTCACCGACTTGGCCCACGTCGTGTTCTTTGTTGGGATCTTGGGCATCCACCAAACGCAGTTTTTTGGCGCGGATCAAACCGCCGTCGCGGCCTGTCAGGCCCACGGCCTTGCCGCCTGCGCGGTTGATCATGCCCACAATGTCTTGCTGCACCTCGCCACCCAGCACCCACTCCACGACCTCCATGGTCTCGGCATCGGTCACGCGCATGCCTTGGATGAATTCACCGCTTTTACCCAAGCGCTTGAGGGCGGTTTCAATTTGCGGGCCGCCACCGTGCACCACCACCGGGTTCATGCCCACCAACTTGAGCAACACCACATCTTCGGCAAAAGCTTGCTGCAAAGCGGGGTCGGTCATGGCGTTGCCGCCGTACTTGATGACCAAGGTTTTGCCGTGGTATTTACGGATGTAGGGCATGGCCTGCGCCAGAATTTGGGCCTGGTCATGCGGTGCAACAGCCAGGCCAGTGGCGGCAGGTGTGGAGGTGTCGGTCATGGTGATGAACTTCAACAAAGCGTGATGAGGCAGATAACAAAGAGAGTGAGTACCAACGATTGTGCCGCAAGCCAAAAGCCGATCAGAGGATCTCGGCCAACAGCCGGTTGACTCCGACTTGCCATGGGGGCAACACCACCCCAAAGGCCTGTTGCAGCTTGCCTGTTTGCAGGCGGGAATTGAGTGGGCGCTTTGCAGGCGTTGGGAATGAAGCGGTGGGTACGGGGGCGATCTCGCTGACTTTCAGGGCCAGCTCGGGCCGAAGGATGCGGGCCTGTGCAATCACATGGCTGGCATAACCGTGCCAGCTGGTTTCACCCGAAGCCACCAAGTGGAAAACGCCTGACAAGGCAGGTTGTTGGAGCGCATGGCGAATGGCGTGCGCGGTGACATCGGCAATCAGGTCCGCACCTGTGGGGGCACCGTGTTGGTCATCGATCACCGTGAGGCGCTCGCGCTCGGCGGCCAGGCGCAGCATGGTTTTGGCAAAGTTGCCGCCTCGCGCCGCGTAGACCCAGCTGGTGCGAAAAATCAGGTGCTTGCAGCCGCTGGACACGATCGCTTGTTCACCCTCGAGTTTGCTTTGGCCATAAACACTCAAGGGGCCCGTAGCGTCAGCTTCTTGCCAAGGCTTTTCGCCTTCGCCGTTGAAGACGTAATCGGTGGAATAGTGCACGAGCAAAGCGCCCACTTGAGCAGCCGCCTGCGCCAGCGCAGCGGGCGCGGTGGCATTGAGGCAGCGGGCCAAATCAGGCTCGCTCTCGGCTTTGTCCACGGCGGTGTGGGCTGCGGCATTGACGATGACATCAGGCCGGAAGGCCAACACCGTTTGCGCCAAGCGCTCGGGCTGGCTCAGGTCACCGCAAAAGTCGGCGCTGCGCCGATCCAGCGCCAACACCTCGCCCAAGGGGGCCAAACTGCGTTGCAGCTCCCACCCAACTTGGCCGTTTTTCCCCAACAGCAAGATCTTCATGTTTGGCGCTCTGCGTAGTTTGTGTTCACCCACTCGCGGTAAGCGCCGCTTTGCACATGGCTCACCCAATCGGGGTTGGCCAGATACCATTCCACGGTTTTGCGGATGCCGGTCTCAAACGTTTCGGCGGGCTTCCAGCCCAGCTCGGCTTCGAGTTTGCGGGCATCGATGGCGTAGCGGCGGTCATGGCCGGGGCGGTCGGTCACGTAAGTGATCTGGCTGGCGTAAGTGCCGCCGTCGGCTTTGGGGCGCATCTCGTCCAGCAGTTGGCAGATGGTCTGCACGATCTCGATGTTGGGCTTCTCGTTCCAACCGCCCACGTTGTACACCTCGCCCAAGCGACCGGCTTCGAGCACGCGGCGAATCGCGCTGCAATGGTCTTTGACGTAAAGCCAGTCGCGAATCTGCATGCCGTCGCCATACACAGGCAAGGGCTTGCCCGCCAAAGCGCTCACGATCATGAGCGGTATGAGTTTTTCGGGGAAATGGTAGGGCCCGTAGTTGTTGCTGCAGTTGGTGGTGAGCACCGGCAAACCATAGGTGTGGTGCCAGGCACGGACCAAATGGTCGCTGGCGGCCTTGCTGGCGCTGTAGGGGCTGTTGGGCTCGTAGCGGTGGGTTTCGGAGAAAGCCGGATCGCCCTGGGCCAAAGAGCCATAAACCTCGTCGGTTGACACATGCAAAAACCGGAAAGCCAATTTTTCAGTCTCGGGCAAGTCGCCCCAAAAGCCCCGCACTGCTTCGAGCAGGTTGAAGGTGCCCACGATGTTGGTCTGGATGAACTCGCCCGGGCCGTGGATGGAACGGTCCACATGGCTTTCGGCCGCGAAGTTGACCACCGCACGAGGCTGGTGTTCGGCCAGCAGGCGACTGACCAGGGCGCTGTCGCCAATGTCGCCCTGCACCAACTGATGACGCACATCGCCTTGCAAGCTGGCCAAGGTTTCGGGGTTGCCCGCGTAGGTCAGTTTGTCGAGGTTGACGATCGGCTCATCGTTGGCAGCGAGCCAATCCAGCACAAAGTTGGCGCCAATAAAACCCGCGCCGCCGGTTACCAAAAGGGTCATGAGATGAAGGAGGGTTAAGGCGCAACGAGGGGCCGCGCCAGATTCACATGATTTTAGGAGCAATGCGCCTTGCTCTTTGCCTTGTTCTTTGCATGGCACGCCACTTTGCATTCCACGTGAACCAGCCAGCAGGGCACTGAGGTGTTGCATGGTCACAGGCAGCGGTTAAAGTGATGGCTTGTTCAGGACGCAACCATGGCCACCTCAGACTCTTCAAAGCGCAAAACCGCCAAACCCTCATCCGCCAGCGAAGCCCACACGCCACCCGCTCAGCAGGTCTGGCTGGCAGGCCTCGGAGCCATGGCCAAAGCCCAAGAGCAAGGCAGCAAAGCCATCGAAACTTTGCTGAACGATGGGCTGGCGTTTCAACGCAAAAGCCAGGCCGAGGCCCAGCAACGCCTTCAGGAAGCCACCGAGCGCCTGAGTCATATGGCCAGTGATTTTGGCCAGCAGGCCACCGGGCGTGTGGACAAACTGGAGCACTTGTTTGAAGACCGAGTGGCCAAAGCCTTGCATCGTTTGGGCATGCCTTCGCTTTTGGACATGCAGATGTTGACCGAGCGAGTGGCACAACTTGAAGCTCAGCTGGCCAGCTTGCAAGGCAGCAAACCTGCCGCAGCCGCCAAAAAGCCTCGCAGCCGGTCGGCTTGAGGCCCCACGTCAAACCGCAAACATGGCCAAGAAAGCCCCCCGCCGAACCGCAGAGCGCATCGCCGAGGTGACGCTGGAGCTCTTTAACCGGTTTGGCGAACCCAATGTGTCGACCACTTTGATATCGGCCGAGCTGGGCATCAGCCCCGGCAATTTGTACTACCACTTTGCATCCAAAGATGCCTTGGTCAACCACTTGTTTGACCAGTACGAAACAAGCATGTTGGGTTTGCTGGAGGCTGCCCCTGATGTGAAGGATGTGGAGGACACCTGGTTCTTTTTGCACTCGCTGTTTGAACAGGTCTGGAGCCACCGGTTTTTGTACCGGGACCTGAACAACCTTCTGTCTGGCAATCGCCACTTGGAAACGCATTTCCATGCGGTCTTGGAACGCAAGACTCGCGCCTTTCGGCAGATGCTCGAGTCATTGGCTGCGGCCGGACTCATGCGCTTGAGCCCAGACAACATCGAGACCTTGTCGGCCAGCATGTCGGTGATGGTGACCTATTGGTTGAGTTATGAATACGTGCGCAACCCACGTCAGGCGATGGAGCCTGCCAATGCCGGACTGGCCCTGACACGGGGTGCGCAACATGTGCTGGCCCTGCTGACACCGCACATGGCCAACACCGACTTACAAAGCCATTTGCAGGCCTTGACTGCGGCCTACAACACGCCCCATCAAGACTGATGCTCAGTTAAAGCGCTGAGCGGCCAACGCCAGCAGACCATCAAAGATCAGGTTGTCCACCAATTCGAACTGCACAGACATGCTGGGCGCCATTTTCCAACCCGCGCCGCCGGTCATGACGCACAGGGGCTCTTGCCCAGTGCGCGCGCGCAGGTGCTGCACCATGCGTTCACAGGCCCCCGCAATCGCATAGGTGCCGCCACTGGTCAAGGCGTCGCTGGTGTTGGTGGGAAAAGGCGTGACCTCGCCGGTGGGCACATGCAACCCGGCCGTGCCGGACTCCAGCGCTCGCAGCATGATGCCGTGGCCGGGCAAAATCAGGCCTCCTAAAAAACGACCCTCGGCATCGATCGCCTCGACTGTGACGGCTGTGCCCACCATGACCACCACCAAAGGACGCGCCGGACCTTGGGCCAACATCCGTTGGCGAGCACCCACCATGGCCACCCAGCGGTCAGCCCCCAAACGCGAGGGGTGGTCGTAGCCATTGGTCAGGCCCGCCTCTTGGGCACTGGGCACCACCCATTGAGGGGTAAAGTCCCAGATGTCCATTTGCTCTTGCACGCGGCGCTTGATGGCGTCACCCGCTACCACGCAGCCCAGCATGTGATCGGGTTTGGGCAGTTCAGCCCATGCGCCATCGGACAAGCGGTCAATGTTTTCCAAAAATTCGGCGCCTTGCGCCATTAATTGCCCGCTGGGGTTGGGTCTGTCGTACAGCGCCCACTTCAGGCGCGTGTTGCCCACGTCGATGGCTAAAAATGTCATCCGCTGATGATAATGATTTTTAGCGGCTGACTTCCCCGGCTGGTGCTCACTCAGCCTGGCCAGTGGTTTTGGCTTTCCGAATCACCGCCTTGGCATCGCGGTCGATGCCCGCGCCTGTCTCGTGGGTATCGACCTGGAGCATCAAGCCCAGCAAACGAGCCCCATGTTCGACGGCCATGGAGGCGTACTTGATATCGCCTTGCACCAGTGCGCTGGCCATGAGCTCCACCCGCTCAAAGCCATGCAAATTACCCGATACTTTGCCAGCCACAATGATTCGACTGGCGATCACATCGCCATGGATCTCACCGGTGGTGCCAATCACCACCGAGATGGCGCTGTCTTTGGGCGCCTCGATGTTGCCCACGACCTTGCCGTCAATCCGCACGCTTTCGTGCAACTTCAGGCAACCATGTATCTCGGCGTTGCGGCCAATCAGGGTGTCAAACTTTTCCTGCCCCATGACAAGGGGTGTGAGGTTGTTCTTTTTGGATCCGAACATGGGAGTCTCCTTTTGTCGATGAATTTGCGCCGTTTCAGGAGCGGCTCCAGGCGGCCAATGCCTTGACAGGGTGCAGGGCTCGCCCATTGAAGATGACTTCGTAATGAAGATGCGGGCCGGTGGAGCGACCCGTGTTGCCCAAAGTGCCCACGGTTTGGTGCGGCGCAATGATTTGCCCGGCTTGCACATGAATGGCCTGCAGGTGTGCATAGCGGGTCACAAACCCTTCTGCATGCTGGATGTCCACCATCTTGCCGTAGGCCCCCGAATATTCAGCCACCAGCACGACGCCGGGTGCGGTGGACAACACCGGGGTGCCAACGGGTGCCACAAAGTCAATGCCTTCATGCATGCTGGGCAAACGTGACAAGGGATCGACCCGAAAGCCAAAACCACTGGTGACGGCAAAATCACCCGCAATGGGGAGCAAGGTGGGCAACAAGTCGATGCGGCCCAGGTCTTTCTGCCAACGGTTTTGCATCTCCTGCATGGCTTGGTCAAAGCGCTGTGCTTTTTGCAAGGACTGGTCGATCTGGGTACCAAGGGCGTCGTCGTTGGAGCGCCACAGAGGCAACAAGTTCATGGGGCCACCCCGGCCGAGCCAACCATCGGTTTGCACCGAAGAGGAAAAAGACAAGAGTTTTTCAAGCCCCAAGCGTCCGAGTGCCTTGTTTTTGATCTGCTCCAATTGCGACATGCGGTCGGTAACGCGGGCCAGCTGTTGGTTCAGTTCGTCGAGTTTGCCCCGGTAATCGGCTTCGATTTTTTGCTGCTCACTGTGGCTGGTGACGCCGCCCATGCGATGGGCCAATTCGGGCACGTATTCCACTGCCACCCGCAAGCCGATCAAATTGAACACAAAACCCAACAGCACCAAAAAACCGGACACCGCCGCAACGGCCGTCAACACCGTGCGGGTGGTGATGGACACAGTGACCACTTTGGCGGCAGGCCCTGAGACCCAAATCAATTGCATGGCTTCCCCACATGAATGCGATATGCACCCAAGCGCTTGAATCTAGGGTGAACCGGCTATTACACCAAAAGATTAGCTCGCAGCCAACAGGGCAATACCGGGTAGAGCATTCAAGGCAAGAGAGGAGCCACTTCAGAGCTTGGGACGCACGACAGGCTGCACCGACTCGTAGGCACGCGCAGCACGCAACACCAAGGCATCGCCAAACATCGGGCCCACGATCTGCAGGCCCATGGGCAAGCCGCTTCGGGTCAGGCCGCAAGGCACCGTGATGGCAGGTTGCTGGGTCAGGTTGAAGGGGTAACTGAAAGGCGTCCAGCCCAGCATGCTGACTGGGTCCATCGGCACCGAACCCGCCGGGCGCGCCTCAAAAGCCGGAATCGACACCGAGGGCGTGACCAAAAGGTCGTAGCGCTGCATGAACTGGCGCATGTGCGAGCCCAATACTCCGCGTCGCTGGTTCAATTGCTGCACTTGCAAGGCGGTCAGTTGGGCG
>NZ_CALPTI020000011.1:0-97003 GCF_943326455.1 Limnohabitans sp. Rim8 | reverse complement strand
TCGGCGCGGGTGAAGCTGTACTTGGCGGCGCAGTCTTCGCCAAAGGTGCCCATGCTGCGGCCGGGCTCGTAAGCGTCTTCCAGGCCGTCGAGCATCATGTGGTCAAAGATGCGGTCGTGGCCCATGCGGTAACCACCTCGGCCCTTGAGCATCAGGTAAGGCGCGTTGGTCATGCTTTCCATGCCACCTGCCACCAGCACGTCGTGCGTACCGGCCACCAGCATGTCGTGCGCGAACATGGCCGCGCGCATGCCCGAGCCGCACATTTTGGACAAGGTGACCGCGCCCGCGCTCTGGGGCAAACCGCCCTTGAAGCCGGCTTGACGCGCTGGGGCCTGGCCTTGCCCTGCCATCAGGCAGTTGCCAAACAGCACTTCGGTGACGAGTTCAGGGCTGATGCCAGCGCGCTCAACAGCGGCTTTGATCGCTGCGCCTCCAAGGTCGTGGGCGGCCAGCGCAGAAAAGTCGCCTTGGAAGCTGCCCATGGGGGTGCGGGCAGCGCTGACGATGACGATGGGGTCGAGTGACATGGTGAAGCCTTTCAAATGAGTGTGTCTTTGTGGATGTCGGCAATGATGAGGTGCTCGCCAGTTGCTTCATCGGCAATGCGGCGGATGTAGGCCACGAAGTCGGGGTCTTCACCGCGCACCAAGAGCGGTAAGGCCGAACGGAAATCGTCGCGCCTGCACCACTCGCGCATACAGTCGTTCCAGGAGTTCCATCGCTTGTGTTCGGTGGCGCTCATGGCTTCGAGGATGTCGGCCAAACTCATGGGCATCACCCGCCTCTTGGATAGCGCTTGAGCGCATTTCGAAACACGCTCAGCACCTCGCCCGGATGGGTCATGCTCACCCCCAAGTCTTTGGCCAAGCCGTCCTTGATGCCATAACACCAACCGTGCACGCTGAGTTTCTGGCCGCGTGCCCATGCGTCCTGAACCACATTGGTCAATGCCACGTTGCCCACCTGCTCGATCACATTCATTTCACACAAGGTATCTTCCTGCTCCGAGATGCTCAGGTGATCGAGGCGGCGACGGTGACGCACTTTGACGTCGTGCACATGGCGCAACCAGTTATCGACCAGTCCGACGCGCAAGCCTCGCAAGGTGGCCAGCACGCCACCACAACCGTAGTGACCGACCACCATGATCTGCTCGACCTTCAGGACATCGACCGCGTACTGAATCACCGACAAAGCATTCAAGTCGGAATGCACCACCAAGTTGGCCACATTGCGGTGGACAAACACTTCGCCCGGGTCCAGACCGGTGATCTGGTTGGCCGGCACACGGCTGTCGGAACAGCCGATCCACAAAAATTTAGGGTTTTGCTGGTTGGCCAAGCGGATGAAAAAATCTGGATCTTCGCGCTTCATGCGCGCAGCCCATTCGCGGTTTTTGGCAAGCAGTGTTTGCATCTGACCAACCTCAGCAGGTTTCGGCAAACAATTCACGGCCAATCAGCATGCGCCGAATTTCGCTCGTGCCCGCGCCGATCTCATACAGCTTGGCATCACGCCACAAACGGCCCAGCGGGTATTCGTTGATGTAGCCATTGCCACCAAAAATTTGTACGCCTTCGCCCGCCATCCAGGTGGCTTTTTCGGCCGTCCACAAAATAACGCTGGCGCAATCCTTGCGCACTTGGCGCACATGCTCGGCACCCAACAAATCGAGGTTTTTGGCCACGGTGTAAGCAAAGCTGCGACCCGCTTGCAGCACGGTGTACATGTCGGCCACTTTGCCTTGGATGAGTTGAAATTCTCCAATGCTCTGGCCAAACTGCTTGCGGTCGTGGATGTAGGGGATCACGTTGTCCATGACGGCCTGCATGATGCCCAAAGGGCCACCTGTGAGCACAGCGCGTTCGTAATCCAAGCCGCTCATGAGCACTTTGGCGCCGTTGTTCAGGCCACCCAAAATATTTTCAGCGGGCACTTCGACGTTGTTGAACACCAGCTCACCCGTGTGGCTGCCGCGCATGCCCAGCTTGTCGAGCTTTTGCGCAATGGAAAAACCTTTCATGCCCTTTTCAATCAAAAAGGCCGTCACGCCGCGCGCACCCAGTTCGGGCTCGCTCTTGGCATAGACCACCAGGGTGTCGGCATCCGGGCCGTTGGTGATCCACATCTTGGAGCCATTGAGCAAGAAATAACCGCCCTTGTCTTCGGCCTTGAGCTTCATGCTCAGCACATCCGAGCCCGCGCCAGGTTCAGACATGGCCAAAGCGCCCACATGCTCACCGCTGATCAACTTGGGCAAGTATTTGGCACGCTGGGCCTCGTTGCCGTTGCGCTTGATCTGGTTGACACACAGGTTGGAGTGCGCGCCGTAGCTCAGGCCCACAGAGGCACTGGCACGCGAGATTTCCTCCATCGCGATCATGTGCGCCAAATAGCCCATGTTGGCGCCACCGTATTCCTCACCCACGGTGATGCCCAGCACGCCCAGATCACCCATCTTGCGCCACAGGTCCATGGGGAACTGGTCGTTGCGGTCGATCTCGGCAGCACGGGGTGCGATTTCGGCTTGGGCAAAGTCGCGCACGGCGTCGCGCAGGGCGTCGATGTCTTCACCGAGTTGGAAATTCAGGCCGGGCAGGGTGTTCATGGGGTCTCCGTTGGGGGGTGTTGGGTTTGTGGTGTTGTCGCTCAACGCTGCACAAGCAAGGCCGAACGCCAAACATCAATATGTTTTTGTCACTGGCACCAGGGTTTGCTGCATCAAGGCGCAGTCCGAGCGTTTGCCGCTGTCATCGACGTGCACCAACTCGGCCGTGGTCACGATGACGCGTTTGCCCGCCTTGGTGACGCGGCCAATGGCGCGAATTTCGCCACCCTGAAAGCTGGCGAGAAAGTTGATTTTGTACTCTACCGTGGTGACTTCCATGCCCTCGGGCGCGACCGTCAATGCGGCGTAGCCACCCGCGATGTCGGCTAAGGCGCCCATGGCCCCGCCATGGAAACCACCCAACTGCTGGGTCACTTTGTCGCTGTAGGGCAAAGCCAGCTCCACCTGGCCCTCGGTGGCCGACAACAAGCGAACGCCCAAGTGGTTCATCATGCCTTGACGGGCCAAGCTTTGGGCAACGCGCTCGTGGGCAGAAATGGCAGAGGTCACATCACATCCAAGGTTGAATCACAGACCATCACTGTAATTGACGTTTACGTCAACGTCAATCCGAAATCCAAGCCGATCGACCTGCAAGCTCAGACCAATTTGACAGTTTTCGAGGCTTTGACCAGCAGGTTACGGGTTTCTTTTTCGTGGGTTTTGACCTCGTCCAAGGTCGCCTCCAAATCAGACAGCTGAGACTCCAGCTGTTGCCGGTGTTCCGCCAAGACCACCAAAAACTTTTTGAGCTGGGGCACCGTGTCGCGCGGACTGTCGTACATGTCGATCAAGTCTTTGGCCTCGTTCAAAGACAGCCCCAGGCGTTTAGCCCGCAAAGTCAATTTGAGCCGAGTGCGGTCGCGGGCCGAATACACGCGGTTGCGCCCTCCTGGCCCAGAGCGCTCAGGCTCCAGCAACCCCATGTCTTCGTAAAAGCGAATGGCACGGGTGGTCAGATCAAATTCCTGAGCCAAATCACTGATCGTGTACGTGTTTGCCATGGCATGGGTCCCCTGAGCTTGCGCAAGAGGGACAGGCTCATCAAAAGCCGCCCCCTAGAATGAAATGCATGTTTGACGTTAACGTCAACGTCAAAGCCCGAATGCTAACCCAAACCCGTGCCGCCATGACCTCTTTGCCCACCGACGCTTTGGCCCAACCGGTCCAAACCCCAAAGAGGGACCAGACACCCCTGTCCGGCTTGAATTACCCGCTGCAAGAACAGCTGCCTGAGCTGGGCTCGGCCCTTGAATTGGCACCCGGTGTGTTTTGGCTGCGCATGGGACTGCCCTTTGCCTTGAACCACATCAACCTCTGGTTGCTGCGCGATCGGCTGCCCCACCCGAGCCAGCCTGACGTATGGCAAGAAGGCTGGACGGCCGTAGATTGCGGCGTTGACAACCCCGCCACCCGCAGGGCCTGGGAGCAGATCGAACAAAACGTGCTGCAAGGCCTGCCCATCTTGCGCGTGCTGGCCACCCACATGCACCCCGACCACATGGGTTTGGCCCACTGGCTGTGCGAACGCTGGCAGGCGCCATTGTGGATGAGCACCAGTGAATACCAGTCAGCCCTGCTGGCGTGCCATGGCTTGTCCAACTTTGGGGGTGACCCGACGGTGCGTTTTTTCAACGCCCATGGTTGGAAAAAAGCCGAAGATCTGGCGGTGGTGAAATCGCGCATGGGGTATTACCCCAGCATGGTGCCCAAGGTGCCGGCTGCTCACGTGCGCTTGATGTCTGGGATGCAGATACGCATCGGCGAGCGCCTCTGGCAATGCATCAGTGGGTACGGCCACTCTCCCGAACACATGGCATTGCTCGATGACACGCAGCAACTGATGATCAGCGGCGACATGCTGTTGCCTTCAATTTCGACCAATGTCAGTGTTTATGCGATGGAGCCCGATGGCAACCCTTTGCAACACTTTCTGGATTCGCTGGACAAGATGCAGCAACTGCCTGACAGCACTTTGGTCATGCCCTCGCACGGGCGCCCCTTTCAAGGTGCAGCCGCCCGCATTGCCCAGCTGCGCAGCCACCATGTCGAGCGGCTCGAGGAGTTGGTCATTGCTTGCAGCACGCAGGCCTTGTGCGCCCACGATGTTTTGCCTTTGATCTTCAAACGCGCGCTGGACGTGCACCAAACCACCTTTGCCATGGGCGAAGCTGTGGCCCATCTGAACTTGCTGTGGCTGAGTGGCCGCCTTTCACGCGAACAAGATGCCGCAGGCACTTACCGGTTCAAGACCCTCGCACCTCAATCGTCGGCCAAACCCACCGGGGATTGACGCAAAGCTTTGCGCCGCTGCGCGTAATCGGGCATGACCTCGCCCACGGTTTCCCAAAAGCGGGGGCTGTGGTTCATCTCGCGCAAGTGGGCCAGTTCGTGCACCACCACATAGTCAATTTGGCTGATGGGCAAATGGATGAGCCGCCAATTCAGGCGAATATGGCCATCGTTGCGGGCGCTGCCCCAGCGCGTGCTAGCGCTCGACAAGCTGAGCTTTTGCCAACGCACACCCAAGAGCGGTGCAAAGTGGCGCAATCGCTCTTCAAACAAAAGCTTGGCTTGCTTTTTCAGCCAGACCTGTGCGGCGTCACGAACCTGTGTGACCGAGGCGTTTGGCGGCACCGTGACCGGCAAAACATGCTCGGGGGACAGGTCTTGCCCCAAGACTCGACCCACGCCGCGCTCGAGCACACACAACTGCACCGTACGCCCCAAAAAAGGCACCTCAGCGCCGTGCCGCCACTCGATGGCTTTTTGGAACTGCTCGGTCTGCCGCTCTTTGAACTGCTGGAGCTTGGCCACAATCCAAGCGCTTTTTTCCTGCACCGCGGCATCCACCTCGCGCAGCGTCACCCAATTGGGTGCGCGCACCACCAAGCCATCGGCCCCCACCAAAAAGCCAATGCTTCTGCGGCGCGAACGCTCGAACCGAAACGACACCGACACGCCTTGCAACTGGGCATGGCGGTTGGCGGCAGGATGGACAAAGCCAGCGGCGGCGGGCAGCGCGGCCTCTGTGGACAAGGTAGGCACACGGGCAGTGGCATCTGCACCCGATGTCGGTGCATGGCTTGAGGCTTGCGCCGGTGGAGGCGCCGAGGTGACCACCGGGTCTCCCCCGGTGAAAAAATCGAGCACAAACTGCAAAGGCGCTCGCATGGTGGGCCTCGGGTGGGTTCAGTTCCCAGCCACCGCTGGGTAAGCCTCAGGGTCGAGCCGGTGCATCTCGGACTCGATCCAAGTCTCCACTTCGAGCATCAACTCTTCGGCGCTGCGGCCCTCGCTGGAGATGGCACGACCGATTGAAATGTCCACCACGCCGGGTGTTTTGACAAACGCTTTGGTGGGCCAGCATCGCGCCGAAGTCACCGCAATCGGGATGACGGGCACGCCAGCGGCAATGGCCAAACGTGCACCACCGCTTTTGTATTCGCCTTTTTGACCACGCGGGATGCGCGTGCCTTCAGGAAACATGATGACCCAAACGCCATCTTGCATGAGACGACGTCCCTGCTGCACCACCTTGGCAAATGCACGCGAACGCTGCTTGCGGTCGATGTGGATCATGTCCAAACGGCCCATGGCCCAGCCAAAGAAAGGCACGCTGAGCAGCTCCTTTTTGAACACATAAGCCAACGGGTGCGGCATGATGGCGGGCATGACAAAGGTCTCCCAGGTGGACTGGTGCTTGACCAACAAAACCGCAGGGTCCTTGGTGCCCAAGGGCAAGTTCTCCATGCCCTGGATGCGGTTTTCAATGCCTAAAATCCAAGTGCCACTGTTCACTGCCAAGCGCAGCCAAGCTGCGCAGATCCAATACAGGCGGGTGCTGCTGACAAAGTAAGAGACCACCACCACAAACAGCGCCCAAGGCACCACGGTGATGGCCATCCAAAGAACATGGGCAAGCGAGCGAATGAAGTTCATGCAGAAAGCGATCTGGTGAGGTTCAAGGTCTGACCGACTGGGACTTGCTGAACCCCGGCGTCGCAGCGTTGCCCAAAAAATGATCGACAAAAGCCGCCAAGTCAGTGTGCACCTGGGTGTCGGAAGGGAACCCCGCAGGCAAGCTGTTGAGGTCTCCACGGTCTTGGCGACCGGTCAAAACCCAATGCGGCGCGCAACCAGCCGCCTGCGCCGCCTGCATGTCTCGCAGCCTGTCGCCCACATAAGGTACGCCCGCCAAGGCGATGCCATAGCGCTCTTCAATTTGCTGCAACAATCCGGGCGCAGGCTTGCGGCAAGTACAGCCCTCATCTGGTGCATGCGGGCAGTAAAAAATGGCATCGATGCGGCCACCCAAAGCGGCCAGCGACTTGAGCATGAAGGCATGCACCGCATTGAGCGCAGCCATGTCAAAAAGTCCGCGTCCCAAGCCCGACTGGTTGGTGGCCAAAACCACATGGTACCCAGCATGGTTCAAGCGACTGATGGCTTCCAAGGCCCCCGGCAGAGGGTGCCATTCTTCAGGCGACTTGACGAACTCCTCACTGGCCCGGTTGATGGTGCCATCGCGGTCCAAAATAACGAGTTTGGTGTGCATGGGCGATTTCAGTTCAGGTGGCCAGGCGCGACAAATCGGCCACGCGGTTCATCGCCACATGCAGTGATTTGAGCAGGCCCTGACGGTTCAGGCGCAGGTCCATCTCTTCGGCGTTGACCATCACATCGTCAAAGAAAGCATCCACCGGGGCGCGCAGCGCTGCCAAGGTTTGCAAGCTGGCGGTGTAGTCGCCCGCCTTGAACATCGCCTCAGATTCGGGCAACAACTTTTGCATGGCAGCGTACAGGCCTTTTTCGGCGTCTTCATGCAGCAGCGCAGGGTTGACGTGGGCGTCCACCTCACCGGCTTTCTTGAGGATGTTGCCGATGCGCTTGTTGGCTGCGGCCAGCGCCGGGCTCTCGGGCAGTGCAGCAAATGCGCGCACGGCAGTCAAGAACAGGTTGACTTGACACAGACGGGCGGGACGCAGGGCCATGACGGCATCGACCTCTTGTGCGCTGAAGCCCTGCTCGCGCAGGCTGCCGGACAAGCGGTCGTAGAAAAACTCAATCAGAGCGTCCGCTGTGCCCACGATCTTGTCGCCGAACACCGGCGCAGACAAAGCCAGCAATTCGGGCAAGCCCAGCGCCACATCTTTCTCCACCAACATGCGGATCACGCCCAAAGCGTGACGACGCAATGCGAACGGGTCTTTGTCGCCCGTGGGCACATTGCCGATGCCGAACATGCCCACCAAGGTTTCGAGCTTGTCGGCCAGCGCCACCACCAAGCCCACGTTATTGCGCGGCAAGTCGTCGCCTGCAAAGCGCGGCTTGTAATGGTCCTCGATGGCTTCGGCCACCTCGCTGGTCAGACCATCGTGGCGAGCGTAATAACCACCCATGATGCCCTGCAGCTCTGGGAATTCGCCGACCATGTCGGTCAACAAATCGGTCTTGGCCAAGCGTGCGGCCTGCTCGGCCTGCTGGGCCAACAGATCGCCGCCCAGTTGCTGGCCGATGGCTTTGGCAATCGCACAGACGCGCGCCATGCGCTCGCCTTGGGTGCCCAGCTTGTTGTGATAGACCACCTTGGACAGGCCTTCGACACGCGATTCGAGTGTTTTTTTGCGGTCTTGGTCGAAGAAGAATTTGGCGTCGGCCAGACGCGGGCGCACCACGCGCTCGTTGCCACCGATCACGAACGAAGCATCGTCGGGGGTGATGTTGCTCACCACCAAGAAACGGTTCGTCAGCTTGCCCGATGCGTCGAGCAAGGGGAAGTATTTTTGGTTGGCCTTCATGGTGAGGATCAGGCACTCTTGCGGCACGCCCAAGAACTCTTGCTCAAACTGGCAAGTCAACACATTGGGTCGCTCCACCAGCGCGGTCACTTCGTCGAGCAGGGCGTCGTCCTCAATCGGCTGGCAACCGCCACCGACTTTGGCCGCAGCAGCTTGCAACTGGCGCACGATTTCGGCACGGCGCTCGGCAAAGCTGGCGATGACCGAGCCATCGCGCTTGAGGACTTCGTCGTATTGGTCCGCATGCGGCAACAGCACGGGCAAAACTTTGGCTTCAAAACGATGGCCTTGTGTGCTGTTGCCAGCTGTCAGGCCCAGCGCCTTGACCGGCACTACGGTGCTGCCATGCAGCGCGATCAGGCTGTGCGCAGGGCGCACAAAGTTCACGCTGCTCCAACCGGGCAGTTCGCAATCGGTTTCGAGCTGGTACTGCATGACCTTGGGTATAGGCAGTTTGGCCAACGCTTCTTCCAGCGCCTTTTGCAAACCGATTTGGAGCGATGCGCCTTGGGCCACGCTGTCGTAAAAAAGAGCCTCAGCCTTGCCGTCTGGTGCGCGTTTCAAGGCCGCTACGGCTGCAACTGGGTCACTCAGGTCCGCGCCCAGTGCTTGAAGTTTTTTCAGCAAGGCAGGTGTGGGGTTGCCGCTGGCGTCCAGGCCCACGGCTACGGGCATGAGCTTTTGCTGCACGGCTTTGTCGGCAGCCTGCGCCAGCACGCCCGTCACATGCGCGGCCAAGCGGCGGGGCGAGGCAAACGCCGTGACCACCGCATCGGCAGGCGCCAGGCCTTGGGCCTTGAGTTGTTCGGCCAACACGCCCGAGAAGGCCGCGCCGAGTTTGTTGAGCGCCTTCGGTGGCAGCTCTTCTACAAACAGTTCCACCAGCAAATTTTGTGTCGTCATGTCGTACTCCCTCACGCGGCTTTCTTGGGCATTTGCGCAACCCATTCACGCGGGGCCATCGGGAAGTCCAGACGTTCGCGACTTTCGTAATAACTCTGGGCCACGCTGCGGGCCAGATTGCGGATGCGGCCAATGTAAGCGGCGCGTTCGGTCACGCTGATCGCGCCACGCGCGTCCAGCAAGTTGAAGGTGTGCGCGGCCTTGAGCACTTGCTCATAGGCGGGCAGCGCCAGCTGCTGCACGATCAGGTTTTGCGCCTGTTTTTCGTGCGCGGTGAACGCGGTGAACAAAAACTCTGCGTCTGAATGCTCAAAGTTGTAGGTGGACTGTTCCACCTCGTTTTGGTGGTACACGTCGCCATAGCTCAAAGTGTCGGTCCATTTGAGGTTGTAGACGTTGTCCACGCCCTGCAGATACATGGCCAATCGCTCCAGACCGTAGGTGATCTCGCCTGTGATCGGCTTGCAGTCGATGCCGCCCACTTGCTGGAAATAGGTGAACTGCGTGACCTCCATGCCGTTCAACCAAACCTCCCAGCCCAAGCCCCAAGCGCCGAGCGTCGGGTTTTCCCAATCGTCTTCGACAAAGCGGATGTCGTTTTTCTTCAGGTCAAAGCCCAGCGCCTCCAAGCTACCCAAATACAGCTCAAGAATGTTGCTGGGCGCGGGCTTCAAGACCACTTGGTACTGGTAGTAATGCTGCAAGCGGTTGGGGTTGTTGCCATAGCGACCATCCTTGGGGCGGCGGCTGGGCTGCACATAGGCAGCTTTCCAAGGCTCGGGGCCAATGGCGCGCAAAAACGTGGCGGTGTGGCTGGTGCCCGCGCCGACTTCCATGTCATAGGGCTGGAGCAAGGCGCAGCCTTGGGCATCCCAGTACTGCTGCAATTTGAGAATGATCTGTTGGAAGGTCAACATGGCCTGAACGAGGCCAGCAGCGAGCTGGCCAGAGTGGAATGGGCGCAACCTTTGCGCGAACCTTTGATTTTACGGGCTTTGTACCTTGGCCACGCCTGACAAAAGCCATGGGCGCATGCACAGCCTTTGACAAACCATCATGGCTAAGCCTTGAAAAAATCCACCGCGCCAGAGAAGGTCACAAACGCCGCCACCGTGGTCACCATGATGATGCGGGCAATGCGTCCGTTGTCGGCGCCCAATCGCTCAGCCAGCAAAGACACATTGCTGGCACTTGGCAAGGCGGCCACCAAAACCATGACCTGCAGGGCAAAGGGCTCTAGCGGCACACCCCATTGCACAGCGGTCAGGCCCACCAGCAAGACCAGCAGAGGGTGCACGATGAGTTTGATCACAGCAATTGGCAGGTAGTCGAGCACACGCAAAGGGCCGTCTTCTCGTTCATGTGCCAACATGGCCGAGCGGGCCAAAACCGCCCCGATCGTGAACAAGGCCACAGGTGAAGCGGCATCGGCCAACAATCCTACGGTTTTACTCACCGGGCCGATCAACTCCAAATTCCAATAGGAAAACGCTGCCCCCGCACTGATGGCCCAAGGCATCGGGTTGCGCAACACCCCCACCAAGGCCTTGCGCGCCGCAACGGCCGCGCCGTGCTGGCCAGCCGCATCCATGCGAGACAAGGCGACACACAAAGAAGACGTGATGACCAGGTCGACCACAATGGTTACGATCGCCGGCCCCACGGCTTGGGTGCCCAACAAGGCAACCAACAAAGGCACGCCCATGAAACCGGTGTTGGGAAAAGCCGCCACCAAAGCGCCCAGGGAGGCATCGTTCCAACGCACACGGCGGTTCAAGCTGATGCCGATGCTCAGAGCCACGATCACCAAAGCGCAAAACAAGTAGGTGAAAAACACCCCCGCATCCAGTAACTGCGCAATGGGCGTATCAGATCCAAACCGAAACAACATGCATGGCAGCGCAAAAAACAGCACAAAGCCATTCAAGCCGGGGATGGCCTCCAAGGGCAACATGCGCAGGCGGGCGGCAGCATAGCCACACAAAACCAGCGCGAAAAACGGAAAAGTGACGCGGAAAATTTCTAACATGCCCCGATTGTCGGGGTAAACCAGTACGCTTTCGCCATGCCAGGGCACGCCATGCCGAGTCGCAGTTCAGCCCCCCATAGTGCTGTGTAGCGTGATTTCGGCAGAACAAATGTGAAAGGCCGCATATAGCGGCCTTTCCATTTGGTGCATCTTTCTGCTTGTGAGCGTTCAGAGCGCATTTCCCAATCGTCAGAATGCTACATATTTATATAACAATGATTCTCTTGGTTTCCAAATGACAAAAGATCCATATCCCCCAAATGCGCTCCGACCGTAATCCGAAGCAAGCCTCTTAACTGGTCTACTGAACTGGTCTACAATCGCTTTTCCATTCTCCGGAAAGCCGGTCACCATGACGATTCAAACCATCGGCGCTTATGAGGCCAAGACCCACTTGCCGCAGTTCTTGCGTCAGGTGCAGGCCGGCCAAACATTTGACATTTCGGTACGGGGTGTCACCGTGGCACGCTTGGTGCCGGTCGATGCGTCTGACCAACAACGCGCCGAAGCGGTGGCCAAAATGCGTGCGTTCACCCGTCAGCAACAAGACAACGGCGCAGGCACCGGGGTGGACCTGGCCGCCCTGATCGGTGAAGGCAGGGCATGAGCTTGGTGCTCGACAACTCGGTGGCCATGCTGTGGCTGCTGCCCCAAAGCAACCCCGCCGGGCTGGTTTTGGCTGAAAAAGTGCTGGACCGCCTGCAAGAAAGCGGCGCACTGGTGCCATCGCTGTGGCACTTGGAGGCGGCCAATGTGATGGCCAAAAGCCTGCGTTTGGACAAAATCACCCAAGCCCAAGCCTCGACCTTTGTGGCTTTGCTCGAGGCACTTGACATCGGCACCGATGGTGAAACCAGTCTGCGGGCTTTGCACGACACCCTGGATCTGGCCCGGCGCTACAACCTGAGCGCTTACGACGCGGCTTATCTGGAGCTGGCCTTGAGGAAAGGCCTGCCCTTGGCCACGCTGGATGCCCAGTTGATCGCGGCGGCGCAGCAAGCCGGCGTGCCCTTGGTGCGCTGAGTCCATTGGTTTTTCCATGTCAACTGGCCTGAACAACGCCCAACTCGAAGCCGTGAACTTTGTCTCCGGCCCCTGCTTGGTGTTGGCCGGGGCGGGTTCGGGCAAAACGCGGGTGATCACCCACAAGATTGGCCGCCTGATCGAAGCCGGGCTGGAGCCCCAACGCATCGCGGCCATCACTTTCACCAACAAGGCTGCTGCCGAGATGCGCGAGCGGGCCAAGGACCTGATCGGCCAAGCGGCCAAACATGTGCTGATTTGCACCTTCCACGCGCTGGGCGTGCGCATCATGCGCGAAGACGGTGGCGTGTTGGGCCTCAAACCTCAATTCAGCATCATGGATGCGGACGATGTGACCAGCATCCTGAAAGATTGTGGCGGCACCACCGACGCGGCCACAGCCCGCCAGTGGCAGTGGACCATCAGCCTATGGAAAAACATGGGCCTGAACGCCGAGCAGGCTGCAGCGCAAGCGCCTGACGACAACGCCCGGGTGATCGCCCGCATCATGGCGCTGTACCAAGAGCGGCTGACGGCTTACCAAAGCGTGGACTTTGACGACCTGATTGGCATGCCCCTCAAACTGTTGGCCGAGTACCCCGAGGTGCGCGAGCGTTGGCAAGCCAAGATGGGCCATGTGCTGGTGGACGAGTACCAAGACACCAACGCCACGCAATACGAGGTGCTGAAACATCTGGTGGGGGAGCGAGCCCGCTTCACGGCGGTGGGCGACGACGACCAGTCGATCTATGGCTGGCGCGGCGCGACTTTGGACAACCTGAAGCGCTTGCCGGTGGACTTCCCGAATTTGAAGGTCATCAAGCTGGAGCAGAACTACCGATCCACCAGCGCTATTCTGCGGGCCGCCAACCATGTGATCGAGCCCAACCCCAAGCTGTTTCCCAAAACACTGTTTTCCGAATTGGGCGAGGGCGAGCCGGTGCGCGTGATCGATGCGGTGAACGAAGAGCACGAAGCCGACCGGGCCATTGCCCGCATCCAGTCGATCCGCAGCGGGCATTCGCTCGAATCCAAACACCGCGAGTTCAAGGACTTTGCCATTTTGTACCGCGCCAACCACATGGCGCGGCCGTTTGAGCAGGCCCTGCGCCGCGCCAACATCCCCTACAAAGTGTCGGGCGGACAAAGCTTTTTTGACAAGGCCGAGATCAAGGACCTGTGCGCTTGGTTTCGCTTGTGGATCAACAACGACGACGACCCGGCATTTTTGCGGGCCATCACCAGCCCCAAGCGCGGCATCGGCCACCAGACGCTGGGCCAACTGGGCAGCTTTGCCACGCAGTACAAGCTCAGTCTGTTCGAGTCGCTGTTTGCAGGCAGCTTGCCCAGCGCCGTGAATGCCCGCGCCATCACCGGCCTGCACGAGTTTGGTCGCTACATCAACGACTTGGAATACCGCGCCCGCCAAACTTTGGGCAAAACCGATGCGCTGGCGTTTTTGCTGGCGTGGCTTCAAGAGATCGGCTACGAGTCGCACTTGTACGACGGTGAAGACAACGACAAAGTGGCTTCGGCCCGCTGGACGAATGTGTTGGAATTTTGTGACTGGATGGCTGGGCGTTGCGGTGGCGAGATCGAAGACGCGACCGGGGCTCAAACGGGCGCCGAGGCGACGGAGACCAAAAACCTGTTGGAGGTGGCACAGACCATCTCGCTGATTTCCACCCTGAGTGAGCGAGAGAAAGACCAAAACGTGGTGACCCTGTCTACGTTGCACGCCTCCAAGGGCTTGGAGTGGCCGCATGTGACCTTGGTGGGCGTGAACGAGGGTCTGCTGCCTTTCAAACTGGGCGAAGACGCTACCGAAGCGGCCAGCCAAGAGGGCATTTTGTTGCGTCTGCAAGAAGAACGCCGCCTGATGTACGTGGGCATCACCCGCGCCCAGCGCAGCCTGGCCGTGAGCTGGACGAAACGCCGCAAGAAAGGCCGTGAAACCGTGGCCGCCCTGCCCAGCCGCTTCATTGCCGAGATGCGCCTGGACGAAAACACCACCAAAGAAGACCCGCGCGAAAAACTCAAGGCGCTGCGGGCCGAATTTGCACAACGCGCTGCCACGGCGGCGGCCGAGGCCAAACCATGACGAGACCTTGGATAAACCCCTTGGGCCGCAGCGCATCCATGCTTTTCCTATCCTTGGCATTGACCGGATGCAACCTGGCCCTGAGCCCACCCGACTGTCCACCGGGCCAATCGCTTGGGGCCGACAAGCTGCTGGGCAACTGGACTGTGCAAATGGCGGGCTCAACCACCCCATGGGCTCTGAACTTGTCTCCACACCCGGAACACTTGGGCAGTCTGCGCGGTGAACTTCAACAAGGCGACCAGCGCTACCCGGTGGTGGCCGATCTGGAAGGCCGCGAGTTCACGATGGAGGAATCGCACGACGGACAACGCATTGCAGCCACATGGTTGGGCACAGCGGTGCACGGCCATTGCGGTCGTTGGGTGCAAGGTGAGCGGATGGCTACAAACCAAGCTGCTGAGGGCTTTTCCATGAGGCGCGCCCCGTAACAAAGTCTGGTTGAGTGTCTTTGCAACCCATGGGGCCAAAGTCCGTGCTTTTCACGCAAAATACAGCCGAACACAGCCCTTGCAATCCTTCATGCAGTCCGCCTCTTTCCAACTGACCCGCCCCAAGCGCCCGCTGGCAGGTTGGGTTTGGGTGGTTCTTTTGCATGCCCTGCTGCTTTGGGCTGTGCATGTGGGCTTGACGCGCGATGTGGTGCAAAAAATGCCGACCGTGGTTCAAGCGCTTTTGCTCAGCGACACCCGACCGGCAACACCGCCGCCAGCGGCACCACCTCCCCCAACGCCCTCACCGCCGCCGCCCACACCCCAACCTGCTAAGCCGGCACCGACACCAGCGCCCGTTGCACCTCCTGTGACACAAGCGCCGGCCGCCGAGTTACCCGCCATCACTACACCCACCCCGACCCCAACGGGCTTGACAGCGTCAGTGCCTGCAACTGCCCCTGCACCGCCGACCGCCACGCCTGTCCCCACGCCCGTTACGGCAGCACCCACTCGAGCCACGGCACCCGCCCCTGCACCCACGCGCACGGCTGCAGGCGTGAATGTCAACCAATGTGAAAAGCCGGAATATCCCAGTGCGTCCCGCCGTCTTGAAGAAGAGGGCACAGTTGCTTTGCGCTTTTTGGTGGGCGTGGATGGCAAAGTGCTTCAATCTGAGATTGAAAAAAGTTCGGGCTTCAAGCGGCTCGACGAAGCCGCGAGAGCAGGTTTGTCCAAATGCCAATTTCGTCCCGCTTTGGTCGATGGCAAACCCGAGCAGGCCTGGGCCAGCATGAAATACACCTGGCGCCTCGAATGAACCCGTCCGCCCCAACAACCCCTCACACAGCCAGCCCAAACTTGGCCACCCCACACCCCATGTCAAAGCCACAAGGACCCGCTCGCATGATCAACCATTTCAGAACCACTCTGGCCCACCTGCTGCTGGGTTTGGGCGTGCTGATGAGCCACACCAGTTGGGCATCCACACCCAACGCCGCCATCCCAACAGCCGCACCGGAGAACCCCTATGGCTTGGGCGCTTTGTGGGCACAAGGTGATGCAGTGGCCAAAATCACCTTGCTGATTTTGGTCATCATGAGCATGGGCAGCTGGTTTGTGATCGCGACCAAATACCTCGAGCAATCCAAGCTGCTCAAAATGGCGGCCGCCACACAGGCCAGCTTCAAGCAAGCGGCATCGGTGCGGCAAGCGGCTGATGCCCTCGACACCACCAGCCCGTTTCGCTTCATTGCAGAAAAAGGCCTGGAAGGCGCAGCTCAACACCAAGGCTTGCCCGACACCGTGGACTTCAACGCCTGGGTGGTGATGTGCCTGCAACGCGCCATGAGCACGGTCCAAAGCCGACTGCAAGACGGGCTCGCCGTGCTGGCCACAGTCGGCTCTACCGCGCCTTTTGTCGGTTTGTTTGGCACCGTGTGGGGCATCTACCATGCGCTGGTCAAGATCGGCATGTCCGGACAAGCCAGCATCGACAAAGTCGCGGGCCCCGTCGGTGAGGCACTCATCATGACGGCCATTGGTTTGGCCGTCGCCGTGCCTGCGGTCTTGGGCTACAACTGGTTGGTGCGCCGCAACAAGGCGGTGATGGAAGAAATCAACGCCTTCGGTGCCGATGTGCACGCGGCCTTGCTCGCTTCGGCCAAACGCTGATGGCCATGCAACTCGGCCCCAGCGTGGGCACTGGCCCCGACGACGAGGTGATGGGCACCATCAACACCACGCCCCTGGTCGACGTGATGCTGGTTTTGCTCATCATTTTCCTGATCACCATCCCGGTGGTCACCACCTCCATCCAGGTGGACTTGCCCAAAGAGCGCCATGAGGTGCGTCAGGCACGGCCAGAGACCGTGATTCTCTCGGTCAACAAGGCCGGTCAGGTTTTTGTGTACGACACCCCCATCCAAAACCAGACGGATTTGCAAGAGCGGCTGAAAAAAATCGCCGCCATGAAACCCCAACCCGATGTTCAGATTCGGGGCGATGCGCAAAGCGCCTATGCATCGGTTGGGCGGGTCATGCACGCCCTGCAGCAGGCCGGCATTGCCCAAGTGGGCTTTGTCATTGACCCCGGCCCCTGAACATCAAGGACAACTTATGGCCATGCACTTGGGCACCGACAACAGCGACGAAGACGGCTTGATGATGGACATCAACACCACGCCCTTGATTGACGTGATGCTGGTCCTGATCATCATGCTCATCATCACCATCCCGGCGCAATTGCACGCGGTCAACCTGGACATGCCCACGGCAAGCCCCGCTTCGCCCAAAGAGCCGGTGGTGGTTCGCATCGACATCAATGCGCAATCACAGTGGAGCTGGAACGGCAAGGCACTGGGCAACCGGGAAGAACTCGAAGCGCAACTCATTTTGGCTGCTGCCCAGCGACCTCAACCCGAACTGCACATCCGTGCGGATGGGCAAGCCCGTTATGAAGCGGCCGTCACCGTATTGACCACCGCACAACGTGTGGGCCTGACCCAACTGGGCATGGTGGGAACTGAACAATTTGCCAACTGAGCTGTGTAAGACGAAAAAAAGCCGCTCCAAGAGCGGCTTTTTTTGGGAGCAAAAATCGAATCAGTCAGCGTACTTGCCAGCGGCATCCACAGCGGCCTTGATCTTGATCATTTCGGCAGCCACAAACTTCTTGTGCTCTTCGGGCTCAACGCGCTTGTCGTTGACCACCAAAGCGCCCAAGGCTTCGTTCTTCTTGATGAAATCAGGGTCCTTCAAGGATTTCTTGAGGGCATCGTTCAACATTTTGGTGATGGCGGGTGGCGTGCCTTTGGGGGCATACAAACCGTGCCAGATGGTCAGGTTGAAGCCCTTCATGCCCATTTCCTGCAAGCTGGGATAGTGCTTCAACACAGGGTGACCGCTCAGAGGTTGGGCCGTTGTGACCGCAAACGCCTTGATGCGGCCGCCTTCGATCTGGGCCGTGGTGTTGGTGGTTTGGTCGCACATCATGTCCACCTGACCGCCAATCAAAGCCGTCATGGCTGGTGCAGTGCCGCCAAACGGGATCGTGGTCATGGCCTCTTTGGTCTTCATGTTGGTCTGCCAGAGCAAGCCGCAAATGTGCGAGGCAGAACCCAAACCAGCGTGCGCAATGTTCAACTTACCAGCGTTGGCGCGGATGTAGTTTTCAAAATCGCGGTAGGTGTTGGCTGGCAATTGTGGCTTGCCCACCAAGGTCATGGGCACATCATTGACCATGCCCAGAAACTCGAAGTCCTCGAGTGGCTTGTAACCCAGCTTGCGGTACAGGGCTGGTGTAGCGGCCATGCCGATGTGGAACAACAACAACGAATGGCCGTCCGGTGCAGCCTTGGCCACTTTGGTAGCGCCGATGGTGCCACCAGCGCCAGCAGCGTTTTCCACAACGAAATTGCTGCCTGGAATGTGCTTGCGCATCACTTCGGCCAAGTCACGGGCGACGCGGTCGGTAGGGCCGCCTGCGGCGAAAGGCACGACGATCGATATGGGCTTGTTACCCGGAAAAGCTTGGGCGTAAGAGCCCATCGAGAGAGTGGCCAATGCGGCCAAAGCGATCCATTGCTTCATGACAAACTCCTAGTTGGTGGCGGATTGTAAAACCCCGCATTGTGATGAAAACACGGAAACTACTTAGACTTTCGGCTTAAATTGGCCTTGATTCAATTGAGGATTCTGACAAGCGAGGACCCGCCAGCCAGCAAGGCGTCACTGGTAACTGCGGGCATCCTCAATGACTTTGCCGTCATTGGCCAGCGTGCCCTGGGCCACCAAGTGCACTTCGCCACGCAGCTTGGTCACATCGCGAACAGCTTCAGATACGCGGCCTTTGAGTCCTTCATCAGCCAAGGATGCGGTTTCGACATGCAAAGCCATTTGGTCATTGGCCATCTCACCGGTGACCACCAAACGCGCTTTGGTCAACTCCGGAAAGCGTTTCACGATCTCGGCCACCTGGCCGGGATGCACAAACATGCCCCGGATCTTGGTGGTCTGGTCGGCTCGGCCCATCCAGCCTTTGATGCGCTGCCCCGTGCGGCCTGTGGGGCATGTGCCGGGCAAGATGGCCGACAAATCGCCCGTACCGAAACGGATCAGAGGGTAGTCAGGATTGAGCACCGTGACCACCACTTCACCGACCTCGCCGACTGCGACAGGGTCTCCGGTGCCCGGACGCACGATCTCCACGATCACGCCCTCGTCGATCACCAAACCTTCTCGCGCGGCAGTTTCATAAGCAATCAAGCCCACATCGGCGGTGGCATAGCACTGGTAAGCCGCCACACCCTGCTGGGTAAACCAATCGCGCAATGATGGTGGGCAGGCCTCGCCCGACACCAGGGCTTTGGTGATCGACAGCTTTTGACCTGCCTCGGTGGCTTTCTCGATCAGGATCTTCAGGAAACTGGGCGTGCCCGAATAAGCCACCGGACGCAGATCGGCCACCGCCGCCAATTGCTGTTCGGTGTTGCCCACGCCACCGGGAATCACCGCACAGCCCAGTGCATGGGCGCCGCTTTCCATGATCCAGGCGCCAGGGGTCAGGTGGTAGCTGAAGCAGTTGTGAACCAGATCGCCGGCCTCAAAACCGGCGGCCGCCATGGCGCGGGCTGCACGCCAATAGTCGGGGGCATGGCCCTCGGGTTCATAGATCGGACCGGGTGACTGGTACACACGGCGCACACCGGCAGGGCGGAGCATGCCCTTCCAGCCAATGGTTGAGAAACCGCCAAAGGGGTCTTGAGCCCGCTGGGCTTGTTGACGCGCCAGCAACTCGTACTTGCGCGTGACAGGCAATCGGGCCAGGGCAGCTCGGCTGGTCACTTGGGCAGCATCGATGCCCTTGAGGATCTCAGCCAAAGCGGCGCTGTTTTTCTGGGCATGCGCAATTTGCGAAGGCAAGGCCGCCATCAGCGCTGCTTCACGGACTTCAGGGGCGCGGGTTTCCAGCGCATCGAGGTGATGGACCATGGGATTCTTTCAGGACACTGGCGATGAAGGATTGCTCGAAGGATGCTCAAGGCATCAGGCCAGCCAACGCTTGCGGCGCTTGTAGCTCTTGACGTCCTTGAAGCTCTTGCGCTCACCGCCGCCCATGCCCAAATAAAATTCTTTCACGTCTTCGTTGGTGCGCAGGTCTTCGGCCTCGCCATCCATCACGATGCGGCCCGACTCCATGATGTAGCCGTAATCCGAGTATTTGAGCGCCATGTTGGTGTTTTGCTCAGCGATCAAGAAAGTGACTTTTTCTTTCTCGTTCAAGTCTTTCACGATGTTGAAGACCTCTTCCACGATCTGAGGCGCCAGACCCATCGAAGGCTCATCCAGCAGCATCACGCTAGGGTTGGTCATCAAGGCGCGGCCAATCGCGCACATTTGCTGCTCACCACCTGATGTGTACGCCGCTTGCGATGTGCGGCGGGTTTTCAGGCGCGGGAAATAGGTGTAAACCTTGTCCAGGTTGGCCGCGATTTCGCCCTTGTCCTTGCGGGTGTAGCTGCCGGTCAACAGGTTGTCTTCGATCGACAAGTGGGCGAAGCAATGTCGTCCCTCCATGACCTGCACCACACCCCGGTTGACCAAGTCGGCAGGGGTGAGGTTTTCGATCCGCTCGCCACGCAGCTCGATGCTGCCTTTGGTCACATCGCCACGCTCGCCCTTGAGCAAGTTGGAGATCGCACGCAAGGTGGTGGTTTTGCCAGCTCCGTTGCCACCCAACAAAGACACGATGCCTTGCTCGGGCACCTGCAGGGACACGCCCTTGAGCACCAAGATGACGTGGTTGTAAATGACTTCGATGCCGTTGACGTTCAGAACAATGTTTTTGTCGCTCATGGACTGTGCCTTTTCAAATTCTGGTGGTTCAAGCCAAATGAAACCGCTGCATGCAATGGTTTCATTTGGCAGCTGCAAGCAAGCCAAGGCCTGCAGCAGCTGACCAGCTGCCGCTTGCGCGGCAGCTGGAATCAGATCAAGACTGGCAATCCGCAGGGGTGCGGCGCGTGATCTTTTTCTCGGCGGCGTACTTGTCAGCAGCGGCCTTGACCATGGGCTTGATGATCTGCTCATCCGCTTGCATCCAGTCGCTGCTGAATTGCCACTTGGTGCCGTCCCATGTGTGGATACGGGCCCAGTTGGCACCCATGTGGTCGGCGCACGAGGTGGAAATCGGACGCAGCACGCCCTTGAAACCCAGAGCATCCAGCTTGGGCTGGGTCAGGTTCAGGTTTTCATAACCCCAGCGCGCTTGCTCGCCAGTCATGACCTTGCCTTTGCCGTACTTCTCTTGGGCTTGGCGCACGCCTTCCACCGCGAACATGGCGCTGAACAATCCGCGCATGTACAACACTTCGCCCACTTCATCACGTGGACCTGTGCCTTGGTTCTTGGCGTGCAACTTCTCCAGCACCTCTTTCACCACAGCAGAGCCCTTTTCAGCGCCGTGCTGCATGGTGATGGCGTTGTAGCCCTTGGCACCCATGCCGATGTCTTTCACATCCGGCTCGGCACCTGCCCACCACACGCCCCAGATGTTTTCACGGGGGTAGCCGGTGGCTTGCGCTTCTTTGAGCAAGGTGGAGTTCATCACGCCCCAGCCCCAGTTGACGACATAGTCAGGGCGCTCACGACGAATCTGCAGCCAAGTGGACTTTTGCTCCACGCCGGGGTGGGTCACGGGCAACAAGCTCAACTTGAAACCGTGCATGGCCGCACGCTCTTGCAAGATTGGAATGGCTTCTTTGCCAAATGGGCTGTCGTGGTAGACCAAAGCGATGTGCTTGCCCTTGAGCTTGTCAGCGCCACCAGCCTTCTTGGCGATGTCTTGGATGATGACGTCGCCAGCCACCCAGTAAGTGCCAGCCAAGGGGAAGTTCCACTTGAACACACCGCCGTCAGCCGATTCGCTGCGGCCGTAACCGGCCGTGATCAAAGGGATCTTGTCGATGGGGGCTTTTTCGGTCAATGCAAACGTGATGCCTGTAGACAGTGGCTGGAACACTGTGGCGCCGCCGTTTTTGCCTTTCAGACGCTCATAGCACTCCACACCGCGGTCTGTGGCGTAGCCGGTTTCGCACTCTTCAAAGCTGAGCTTCACGCCGTTGATGCCACCGCGCGCATTGACCAGCTTGAGGTAATCCACATAGCCGTTGGCAAACGGCACACCGTTGGGCGCGTAAGCACCCGTGCGGTAAACCAGCACAGGGAAGAATTGCTCTTTGGTTTGAGCCGTTGCGACCGTGCTGACCAGCGCACTGGCAAGTCCGGCAGCGGCCACGGTGGTGGCCAGGACGAGTTGACGAAGCTTCATGGTTTGTCTCCTGTTAAAAAAAGGTGGAAGCACTTGGGGAAAAAATCGAGATGAAAAATCAGTGAGGGAAAGGCCAAAGGCGGAGCTTTTGCTTGGCAATGGACCACAACTTGGCCAGGCCGTGCGGCTCAACAATCAAGAACCAAACAATCAGGGCGCCAAAAATCATGAACTCGGCGTGCGACACCAAGGCCGTGGAAATGGTGACCCCCACCAGACCGCCCATCCAAGGCAAAAACTGGTTGAGGAAAATTGGCAAGATCACAATGAAAGCCGCACCGAAAAAGCTGCCCATGATGGAGCCCATGCCACCGATGATGACCATGAACAACAACTGGAACGAACGGTCAATCGAGAAGGCCGCTGGCTCCCAAGACCCCAGGTGCACAAAGCCCCACAGACCACCGGCCACACCGATGATGAAAGAGCTGACAGCAAAGGCACTGAGCTTGGCGTAGATTGGGCGAATGCCAATCACGGCGGCGGCCACGTCCATGTCGCGGATCGCCATCCATTCACGGCCAATGGCCGAGCGCACCAAATTTTTGGCGAGCAAGCCAAACACCACCAAAAAGGCCAAGCAAAAGAGGTATTTCTCAACAGGGGCGTTGATCGTCCAACCCATCACGCTCAGGTTGGACACGTTGACGGAACCTGATGCCGAGTTGTTGGTGAACCAGCCCACGCGCAAGAAGGCCCAATCACAAAAAAACTGCGCTGCCAAAGTCGCCACGGCCAAATACAAGCCTTTGACTCGCAGGCTGGGGATGCCAAAAAACATGCCCACCACCGTGGCGAAGAAGCCACCGGCCAGCAAAGCCACGATCAAGGGCATGCCCTCAATGCGCACATAGGTGTTGTAAGCCATGTAGGCGCCCACCGCCATGAAGGCACCCGAACCCAATGAAATCTGACCGCAATACCCCACCAAGATGTTGACCCCCAATGCGGCCAAGGCCAGGATCAAAAAGGGAATCAGGATGGCGCGGAACATGTATTCGTCGGCGACCATGGGCACGCCGACAAACGCGAAGGCAATCAATGCCCAAACAGCCCAGCGGTCTTGCGCAATGGCAAAAATCTGTTGGTCGCTGCGGTAAGAGGTCTTGAACTGACCGTTCTCTCTGTAAAACATGTTTTTCTCTCCTTACACGCGGTCGATGATTTTTTCGCCGAACAAGCCTTGCGGACGGAACAGCAAGAACACCAGCGCCAGCACATAAGCGAACCAGATTTCAATACCGCCGCCCACAAAGGGGCCGAGGTAAACCTCGGACAATTTCTCACCCACACCAATGATCAGACCGCCAATGATGGCGCCCGGCACCGAAGTCAGGCCGCCCAAAATGATCACCGGCAAAGCACGCAAAGCCACCGTAGTCAACGAGAACTGCACACCCATTTTGGAGCCCCAAATGATGCCGGCGACCAAGGCGGTGATGCCGGCCACAAACCACACAATGACCCAAATGCGGTTGAGCGGAATACCAATCGATTGAGCGGCTTGGTGGTCATCGGCCACCGCACGCAGGGCCCGGCCTGTACCGGTCTTTTGGAAGAACAAAGACAAGACCACCACCATCAATGCGGCAATGCAGGCGGCGTAAACATCTTCCAAGTTGACAAGTACGCCACCAGGGAAGACCGAGTCAAACAAGAACACCGGATCTTTGGGCATGCCCACATCGATCTTGTAAATGTCGCTGCCAAAAATGGTCTGACCCAATCCATCCAGAAAGTAAGTGATGCCCAAAGTGGCCATCAGCAAGGTCACGCCCTCTTGGTTGACCAAGTGACGCAGCACCAAGCGTTCAATCAGCCAAGCCAACACAAACATGATGGCTGCGGCCAGCACAAAAGCGATCAGATTGCCCGTGAACTTGTCTTCAATGCCCAGCCAACCTGGGACCCACTCCGAAAAGCGGGCCATGGCCAAGGCGGCAAACAACACCATCGCGCCTTGCGCGAAGTTAAAAACACCTGAGGCCTTGAAAATCAGCACAAAACCCAGCGCGACCAAGGAATAAAGCATGCCGGCCATGAGGCCGCCAAAAAGGGCTTCCAGAAAAAATGCCATGTCTTGTTCTCCTTAGTGGCTGGTGCCCAAATAGGCACTGATCACGTCTTCGTTGTTGCGCACTTCTTCGGGGGTGCCGTCGCCAATTTTTTTGCCGTAATCGAGCACCACCACGCGGTCCGAAATGTCCATCACCACGCCCATGTCGTGTTCGATCAACACGATGGTGGTGCCGAACTCGTCGTTCACATCCAAGATGAAGCGGCACATGTCCTGCTTTTCTTCCATGTTCATACCGGCCATGGGCTCATCGAGCAAAAGCACTTTGGGCTCCATGGCCAAAGCGCGACCCAAATCAACCCGCTTTTGCAAGCCATAAGGCAGCTGGCCCACGGGTGTTTTGCGGAACGCCTGGATTTCAAGAAAGTCGATGATGTGCTCGACAAATTCGCGGTGCGTTTCTTCCTCGCGCTGAGCGGGGCCAATGCGCAGTGCTTGCATGAACAGGTTGCTCTTTATGTGCAAATTGCGGCCGGTCATGATGTTGTCGATCACGCTCATGCCCTTGAACAAGGCCAAGTTTTGGAAGGTCCGAGCAATGCCCATCTCGGCCACTTGGCGGCTGTTCATGTGGTCAAACGTTTGGCCCCGAAACGTGATGCTGCCCTCTTGCGGGGTGTACACGCCATTGATGCAGTTGAGCATCGAGCTTTTGCCTGCGCCATTGGGGCCGATGATGGCGCGCACTTCGTGTTCGCGCACGTTGAACGAAATGTCGGTCAGCGCCTTCACGCCGCCAAAACGCAAACTGATGTTGTTGACGTCCAGAATGACGTCGCCGATTTTCTTGGTCATGCTGCTGCCTTCACGGGTGTGAATGTTTTGGCGTCGGAAATCTTGAGCGTGGCGCTGACGCTGCCGGTGCGGCCGTCTTCAAACTTGACCACCGTCTCAATGAACTGCTCGGCTTTGCCTTCGTACAGGCCATCGACCAGTGGTTTGTATTTGTCGGCAATGAAGCCGCGGCGGACTTTGTTGGTGCGGGTCAACTCGCCATCGTCTGCGTCCAGCTCTTTGTGCAAGACCAAAAAGCGAGAGACCTGGCTGCCCGCCAGCAAGGCGTCTTCGGCCAAATCGGCGTTGACCTTTTCCACGCACTCCTGGATGAGCTGATAGACCTCTGGCTTTTGGGCCAAATCGGTGTAGCCCGCGTAAGAAAGGTTGCGGCGTTCAGCCCAGTTGCCCACGGCATCAAAGTCGATGTTGAGCATGACGCAGACTTTTTCACGCTGGTCGCCATATGCCACAACCTCTTTGATGAAGGGGAAAAACTTGAGCTTGTTCTCAACGTATTTGGGCGCAAACATGGCGCCGTCGTTGGCGCCGCCCTGGATGCGGCCCACGTCTTTGACGCGGTCAATGATCTTCAGGTGGCCGTGGCTGTCGATGAAGCCCGCGTCGCTGGTGTGGTACCAGCCATCGGCGGTCAACACTTCATCGGTGGCCTTTTGGTTCTTGTAGTAACCCTTGAGCAAACCCGGCGACTTCACCAAGATTTCGCCGTTGTCCGCCACTTTGATTTCCACGCCCTTGCACGGCACACCCACGGTATCGGCACGCGCTTCGTTGTCAGGCTGCAGGCACACAAACACAGCGGTCTCGGTGGAACCATACAACTGCTTGATGTTCACACCGATCGAACGGAAAAAGGTGAACAGGTCGGGGCCAATCGCCTCGCCTGCGGTGTAGGCCACGCGCACGCGGCTGAAACCCATGTTGTTGCGCAAAGGGCCGTACACCAAGAGGTTGCCCAAGCCGTACACCATGCGGTCCATGAAGCCCACCGACTGGCCATCCATCAAAGCGGGGCCCACTTTTTTGGCCACATCCATGAAGTAAGAAAACAACTTGCGCTTGAAGTTGCCCGCATCTTCCATGCGGATCATCACGCTGGTCAGCATGCCCTCAAACACGCGGGGCGGTGCGAAGTAATACGTGGGCCCAATCTCTTTCAGGTCGATGGTCACGGTGGCCGATGATTCAGGGCAATTGACCACGTAGCCACACACCAACCACTGGGCGTAGCTGAAGATGTTTTGCCCAATCCAAGCGGGTGGCATGTAGGCCAACACGTCTTCAGAGTGGGTCAGCTTGTCGAATTCTGCGCCTGCATCTGCGCGGTCGATCAAGGAGCCGTGCGTATGCACCACACCTTTGGGGTTGCCGGTGGTGCCCGATGTGAAGAACATGGCCGCCACATCAGCGGTGTTGGCTTTGTCCGCCTCTTCGGCAAAGAACTGGGGGTGCTGCTGTGCGAACACCGCACCGGCAGCGATCAGTTCTTCCAATGAACCGAGACCATCTTCGGTGTACTTGCGCAAACCACGGGGGTTGTCATAAAAAATGTGAGCCAGCTGAGGGCATTGCTCACGCACCTCCAGCATCTTGTCGACCTGTTCTTGGTCTTCCACCACCGCAAAACGCACCTCAGCGTTGGTGATGGGGAACACGCATTCGGCAGCCGCAGCATCTTGGTACAAAGGCACAGGAATCGCGCCCAGCGACTGCGCGGCCAACATGGTGGCGTACAGGCGCGGGCGGTTGGAGCCCACCACAATCAGGTGCTCGCCCCGCTGCAGACCCGCTTGGTGCAAACCACAGGCCATTGACTGAACCAATTTGGCCAAATCAGACCAGGTAATGGTCTGCCAAATGCCATATTCTTTTTCTCGCAACGCCGGTGCCAAGGGGCGCTCGGCAGCGTGTTTGAGCATCAAACGGGTGAACGTTGTTTGCATGACCTGACCTGTCTCCATAACGGTACGTTGGGTGCTGTGCGACCCAAACTTGCACGGATCGTAGGCAGTCATTTGACGTCAAGTTGTCGTTTGGACGACAATTTAGGGAAGACCCTTATCACAACTGTCTGCAAACTGACAATTCGGAAATCTCACATGCTCAAAGAAAGTTCCGTCCACCAACGCCGCCGTCCTTTGACTTTGGCCGAATTGAATGACATTCCTTGGCTTAACTTGCTGCGACAGGAAGAAAAGGAGCAAATCACGCCTCAGTTGGTGGTCAGCGACCTGCAGACTGGCGAGCATGTCTGCCGAATAGGCAAACCGGTGACGTATTGGTTTGGTGTGCTCTCGGGTTTGTTGAAAATGAGCACCGACAACGAAAGCGGTCAGACCATGACTTTCACCGGCATACCCCCCGGAGGATGGTTTGGCGAAGGCACGGCGATCAAGCGCGAGGTCTACCGCTACAACATCCAAGCTCTGCGGCCCAGTTTGGTGGCTGGCATGCCCGTTGACACCTTTCACTGGCTGATCGATCACTCGCTGGGTTTCAACCGTTTCATCATGCAACAGCTCAATGAGCGCTTAGGCCAGTTCATTGCAGCGCGAGAGATGGACCGCATGACCAACCCCGAACTGCGCCTGGCCAGGCACCTGGCTGCCCTGTTTAACCCCGTGCTGTTTTCAGGCGTGGGCGAGGTGCTGCGCATCACCCAGCAAGAGTTGGCCTATTTGGTGGGCCTCTCAAGGCAGCGCGTGAATGAGGCACTGCGGGTGCTTGAAGACAACCAGCTGATTCGCATCGAATACGGCGGCTTGCGCATCCTCGATTTGAACGGGTTAAGAACCCGGCAGTTTTAACCCCTCCTCTGAATTCAAACGTCTGCACACAAGGCCTTCGACAAGCGGTTGCCAGTCATGTGGGTGACCGCAAACAGGCATCGACTCGGGGTAACCCTATGTCTCCTTAATTTTTGTGGGGATAAGCTCAAAAATCTTTTTCGCTTCACTCACAGGAGACCATTGATGTTCAAAAAAATTGCGACCTGCGCAGCTGTCCTGACCCTCAGCATGGGTTATGCCGTTGCCCAAGCCCCCGCCGCTGCACCTGCACCCCCACCGGCCTGGAAACAAGGCATGCCCGCCGAGATGGCCAACTCCACTTTGGCCCCGCTCGCCGGCAAACTGACCGTCACCCCAGCGGCAGACATCCCATTGAACAAACTCAAGCTGCCACCAGGTTTCAAGATTGAAATTTGGTCCACCGGCACCCCTGGCGTCAGAGCCATGAGCCGCGGCGAGAGCGGCAAAATTTATGCAGGCACACGCGGTCTGGGCCGTGTTTATGAAATCAGCGACAACGGCAAAGAGCGCAGCAGCCGCGTGTTGGTCGACAAGCTGAACCAACCTGCTGTCACCATGCACAAAGGTTCTTTGTATGTCATGGCCATCGACAAAGTGTTGCGTTACGACGGCATCGAAGCCAACCCCAATGCCCAGCCGGTGGACATGACCGCCGCCTTCAAGCTGCCCCCGCTGCAACACCACAACTGGAAATACCTGAGCTTCGGCCCAGACGGCAAGCTGTATGTACCTTTCGGTGCGCCGTGCAACATCTGCGAGCCAGGTGCTGAATACGCCCAAATCCGCCGCTACAACGCAGATGGTTCTGGCATGGAAGTGATCGCCACCGGCGTTCGCAACACCGTAGGTTTTGACTGGCACCCCGTCACCAAAGAGCTGTGGTTCAGCGACCATGGCCGTGACTGGATGGGCGATGACACCCCCGATGACGAACTCAACCGCATGTCCAAAACGGGCTTGAATTTCGGCTTCCCCTACTGCCACGCCAGCGGTGTGGTCGACCGGGACATCAAGAAAGACAAGCCTTGCGACGGCGTGACATTGCCTGTGGCCAACATGGGCCCTCATGCTGCTGTGATGGGTGTGACCTTCTACACCGGCAACATGTTCCCTGCGGAATACAAAAACATGATGTTTGTGGCCCGCAAAGGTTCCTGGAACCGCACCAAGAAATTGGGCTTTGATGTGGTGGTGGTCAACACCGATGCCGAAGGCAAGAGCGCCAAAGTCTCGCCATTCCTGACCGGCTTCAAAGACGACGCGGACGACAGCTTCTGGGGTCGCCCGGCTTACATGTTGCAAATGCCCGATGGTTCAATGCTGGTCTCTGACGAGCAACTGGGTGCCATCTACCGCATCTCGTATGCCAAGCCCTGATGGCTTGACATGGAGAGCAGGTGTTTGTGCGGCCCTGATTGGGGCCTGTGTCTGGGCTGCGCCACACGCGCTGGCCCAGACGGCCTTTAAAGGCACGGCCCAAGTCAATGCCAGCATCCAAGCCCCTGAACGAGCCGCGCAGTGCGTGGCCTGTCACGGCGCCAAAGGTGTGTCTCAAATCCCCAGCATTCCTTCGCTGGCGGCGCAACCCAAAACCTTCATCGAAAACCAATTGGTTCTGATTCGCGAAGGCTTGCGGGATGTGCCTGCCATGAAAGGCTCTCTTGACGGGGTCTCCGATGCCGAACTCGTGGCCCTGGCCACCTATTTTTCGGCGCAAGTGGCTCCCCCTGCGGCCAAGGGCCGTGCGGACAAAGCCAGCCTAGAGCGTGGCAGGGAACTGGCCAAGGCCGCTTTGTGTGGCACCTGCCATTTGCCGCAATACCAAGGACGTGACCAGGTCCCCAGATTGGCCAGCCAACAAGAGCAATTCTTGTTGGACGTGATGAAGGAATACCGTGACAAACCCGGCCCCGGTCGCGACACGGTGATGGCCGCGGCCTTGTACGGCATCAACGATGCGCAGCTCAAGGACTTGGCACACTTTTTCGCACACACACGCTGAGTCGGCGGCAGCAAAAAAAGGGACAATGGGCAGCCTTGCCTATTCGTCCCATTTTTTGATTCTGCACCCCCATGAACCAGCCCCCGGCATTTCAACGCGCTCCCCGACCTGAAGGCAAAGGTGAAGCCGCTGCGCCCAGAGGCACTTCGCGCCTGAACAAGCGCATGGCCGAGTTGCGCATGTGTTCGCGCCGCGAAGCCGACGCTTGGATTGAACAAGGCTGGGTGAAGGTCAACGGCCTGCCCGCCAGCATGGGCCAGCAGGTCACGCTGTCTGACCGCATCACCATCGACAAAGCCGCCGAGCAGCAACAAGACCGCCAGGTCACCATCTTGCTGCACAAGCCCATGGGCTATGTGAGCGGCCAGGCCGAAGACGGGCACGAACCGGCCATCACCCTCATCAACCCACGCAGCCACTGGGGCGGCGACCCGTCCAAACTGCGCTTCACACCACCCCACCTGCGCGGCTTGGCCCCAGCTGGCCGCCTGGACATCGACTCCACCGGCCTGCTGGTGCTGACGCAAGACGGCCGCGTGGCGCGTCAGCTGATCGGTGAAGACTCAGAGATGGAAAAAGAATATTTGGTGCGCGTGGCCTACACCGGCCACGAAAACACCGCTGCCGCCAACGCCGCATCGGCCACTTATGGCGGCAAAGCCAACCAGCTCACCACCATTGGCGACTTCGACCGGGTCAGCGCCAACGTGCAAGCCGTGTTCCCCAAGGCGCTGCTCGAGCGCCTGCGCCACGGCCTGAGCCTGGACGGCAAGCCCCTCAAGCCGGCCAAGGTGGACTGGCAAAACCCCGAGCAATTGCGCTTTGTGCTGACCGAAGGCAAAAAGCGCCAGATCCGGCGCATGTGCGAACAGGTGGGCCTGAAAGTGGTGGGCCTCAAGCGCATCCGCATGGGCGGCGTGCAGCTGGGACAAATGCCGCCGGGGACTTGGCGGTATTTGGGTCCCAACGAATCGTTTTGACCTCTTGAAATCCACCCATGACGCCCCAAGCTGTGGGGCGTTCTTGTTTTCTGACTTTTTACTGTTGAACCGCTATGAGCAAACAAACCCATGCCTTTCAGGCCGAAGTCGCACAACTGCTGCACCTGGTCACCCACTCGCTGTACTCCAACCAAGAGATTTTTCTGCGCGAGCTGATCTCCAACGCCTCGGACGCTTGCGACAAGCTGCGCTTTGAAGCGCTCAACCACAACGCCCTTTATGAAGACGCGCCCGACTTGCAGGTCCGCTTGTCTTTCGACAAATCGGCCAAAACGCTCACCATCACCGACAACGGCATCGGCATGACAGCGCAAGAAGCCATTGACCACTTGGGCACGATCGCCAAAAGCGGCACCAAGGATTTCATGAGCAAGCTGAGCGGCGACCAAAAATCAGACGCGCAGCTGATCGGCCAGTTCGGTGTGGGCTTTTATTCGGGCTTCATCGTGGCCGACAAGATCACCGTGGAAACCCGCCGTGCAGGCGCGGCAGTGGCCGAAGGCGTGCGCTGGATCAGCGGCGGCACGGGCGACTTTGAGGTCGAGACCATCACCCGCCCCGAGCGCGGCACCAGCGTGATCTTGCACCTGCGCGAAGAGGCACTCGAATATGCCAACACCTGGAAGCTCAAGGAAATCGTCGGCAAATACTCCGACCACATCAGCCTGCCCATCTTGATGGAAAAGGAAGAGTGGAAAGACGGTGAATTGATCGACCCGAGCAACGAAGAAGCTGGCCGCAAACCTGGCGGCATGGTCAAGACCGGCGAGTGGGAAACCATCAACAAAGCCAGCGCCCTGTGGACCCGCCCCAAGAAAGACATCACCGACGAGCAATACGCTGACTTCTACAAACAGATCAGCCGCGACTTTGAAGCCCCGCTGACCTGGACCCACAACCGCGTGGAAGGCAGCACCGAATACACCCAGCTGCTCTACATCCCATCCAAGGCCCCGCAAGACCTGTGGAACCGCGACAAGAAAGCCGGCATCAAACTGTATGTGAAGCGCGTGTTCATCATGGACGAGGCCGAAGCGCTGATGCCCAGCTACCTGCGCTTTGTGAAGGGCGTCGTGGACTCCGCCGACCTGCCCCTGAATGTGAGCCGCGAGCTGCTGCAAGAAAGCCGCGATGTGAAAGCCATCCGCGAAGGCTGCACCAAGCGTGTGCTGTCGATGTTGGAAGATCTGGCCAAGCACGACAAGGCGCCCGCGGCTTCTGCCGATGCCACGGATGCGACGACCGAAGGGGTCTCTGACGTTTTAAGCGAAGAAGACAAAGCCAAGCTCGGCCAGTACACCAAGTTCTACGCCGAGTTCGGCGCGGTGCTGAAAGAAGGCTTGGGCGAAGACTTTGGCAACAAAGACCGCCTGTCCAAACTGCTGCGTTTTGCATCCACCACCAGCGACACCTTGAGCGTGAGCTTTGCAGACTACAAAGCCCGCATGAAGGAAGGCCAGGACGCGATCTACTACATCACCGCCGACACCCTGGCCGCCGCTAAGAACAGCCCACAGCTCGAAGTCTTCAAGAAAAAGGGCATCGAAGTCTTGCTGATGACCGACCGGGTGGACGAGTGGGCGCTGAACTTTGTGCACGAGTTCGACGGCACGCCGCTGCAAAGCGTGGCCAAGGGCGCGTTTGACCTGGGCAAGCTGCAAGACGAAGAAGAAAAGAAAGCGGCTGAAGATGCCGCAGAAACTTTCAAGCCCGTGCTGGCCAAGCTCAAAGAAGCGCTCAAAGACAAAGCCGAAGACGTGCGCGTGACCAGCCGCTTGGTGGACAGCCCTGCCTGCCTGGTGGTCACCGACGACGGCATGAGCATGCAACTGGCCCGCATGCTCAAACAAGCCGGCCAACAAGCCCCTGAAGTCAAGCCCGTGCTCGAGGTCAACCCCGAACACGCGCTGGTCAAAAAACTCGACGGTTCGGTCCACTTCCACGACCTGGCCCACATCCTGTTTGACCAGGCCCTGCTGGCCGAAGGCGGCCTGCCCGCAGACCCTGCGGCTTATGTGAAGCGGGTGAATGCGCTGTTGAGCTGATCGCTGCTCAGCCCGCGCGCTTGGTCTGACGCCACGCACTCAGCCCCACCAACACCCAGGCCACACCTGCGGCCCAGGGCATGAGACCCATGGTGCCCGCCCAAATGGCCTGAGGGAGTGCTGCTCCTTGCCCCAAGGCTTGGGTTTGCAGCCATTGCATCAACCACAGCCAAACCATGGCGGCGGCCACAATGCCTACGGTACGGGTCACCAAGGTCAGACTGCCCGACAAGCCCCGCGCCGAGTCCGGCAAGCTGGCCACCACCTGGTCGGCGTAGACCACCTGAAACACCCCCAAGCCCACGCCCTGAAAAACCAAGGCCAGGGCCATGAAGGGCCAGGCCTGCGCCATCGACACAGCGCCGATCCAGGCCAACCCCAAGGCCATGACCCCTTGCGCCCAATGGTCCGCAGCCCTCAGGCTCATGCGGCGCAGCAGCGCAGGCGCTACGCCCGAACCCACCAGCACACCCAAAAGCCAAAGGGCCAGCATGGCACCCGTGGCGGTACCGCCCCAGCCGGCAGCTGGCAGGGCATAGGGCAGGCTCAGGGCAACGGTGAAGCTGCAAAACTGGACGCCCACATTGACCAGGTTGGTCCAGGCGAAATCGGCATCGCGCCGCATCAGGCCCCACACACCCCGCACGCTGCTCGCTTGGCTGGCATCGCCGGGGACGCTCAAGGTCTGCACGCGCAGCCGTCGGGCCAGCCAAGGCGTGCAAAGCCAGGCCAACAACACAATCGGAATCCGAAAACCGTATACCCCAGCCCAGCCCCAGTGCAGCATGCTCAGGCCCCCCAGCAATGGGGCCAGCAAACCGGCCCCCGCGAACATGGCGCCATACACCGACAGCGCCTGCGTGCGCTGCCCTGTGGCCAGCAAGCCCATGGCCAAGGCTGGCGCGCAGGACAAGGTCAGCGCCACACCAACGCCTTGCAAGACCCGCCCGGCCAGCAGCCCGCCATACGTCGGCGCCGCCGCGCAGGCCGCCAAACCCAGAGCCGACAGCCCCAAGCCCCAGCGAAACACGCGCAAGTGCCCCAAACGGTCCCCCAACACGCCGCAAAACAGCATCAAGCTGCCATACGTGACGACGTAGCAAACTGCCACCCAGCGGATGTCCGCGGTAGCCAAGGCAAAGGCTTCGGTCATGGCGGGAAAAGCCATGTTGACCGCAAAGTCAAGCGGTGCGATCGCGGCACCGCAGCCGACGACAGCAAAGCCCAGAAAAGGCGTGCGGGGGTGGGGTTCTGTCAATTTGCTCACACCACCAGCGGCGCTTCCTGCATCTGCTCGACTTGCTCTTGCAGCATCAGCACCTGACCGCGCCAGTAATCGGGCGTGCCGAACCAAGGAAAGTTGACCGGGAAAATCGGGTCTTGCCAGCGGCGCGCCAGCCAGGCGCTGTAATGGATCAGACGCAGCGTGCGCAGCGGCTCGATGAGCTTCAGTTCAGCGCGGTCAAAGTTGCGCACCTGTTCGTAGCCATCGAGCAAAGCCGACAGTTGCTGCGTGCGCTGCGCACGGTCGCCCGACAGCAGCATCCAAAGGTCTTGCATGGCCGGGCCCATGCGGGCGTCATCCAGGTCCACAAAATGCGGGCCACCGCCGGGCAGCTCGGTGGGTGTCCACAAAATATTGCCGGGGTGGCAGTCGCCGTGAAGGCGAATCAGGCGACGCTCTGCTGCGCCCTGCGCCATTTTTTCTTGCACCAAGGCCAAGGCCGCAGCAAAGGCCTCGCGCCATTCGCGCTCAACCTCCAGCGGAATCATCTGGTTTTTTTGAAGCCACTCGGCGGGCTCCAGCGCAAAGGTCTGCACATCGAGTGTGGGGCGTTGCACAAAAGGACGGGCCGCGCCCACGGTGTGGATGCGGGCCAGAAAACGGCCGATCCATTCGAGCACTTCAAAGTCATCCAGTTCGGGCGCACGGCCGCCTCGCAAGGGACTGACCGAAAAGTCAAAACCTGCGCTGGTGTGCAAGGTCTGATCATTCAAGCGCATGGGGGGCACCACCGGCACCTCGGCCGCCAACAACTCAGCCGCGAAGTCGTGTTCTTCCTGGATTTGTGCCCGGCTCCAGCGGCCAGGTCGGTAAAACTTGAGGACCACCGCCGAGCTGCCTTGCACGGGTTCATCCAAGTGCGCACGGTAAACGCGGTTTTCGTAAGAGCTGAGCGCCAGCAAACGGCCGTCGGGCCACAGGCCCAGATCGGTCAGGGCGTCCATCACCCGGTCGGGGGTGAGTTCGGCGTAGGGGTGCAAGGCGTGGACATCGGTCATGCACCGATTGTGGCGCACGCCCTGCGTTCACTGGCCGGTAAAACGTGCGGCGCGTTTTTCAACAAAGGAGCGCACGCCCTCGGCCGCGTCATCGCTGCGCGACAAGCGCTGTTGCACTGGCAAAAAGTCATGCATGGCCACCAAGGGGCCTTGCTCTACGGCCTTGAGTACGTTTTGCCGGGTAGCCACCACCGCCAGTGGCGCTTGAGCAGCAATTTGTTCAGCGATGTGCATGGCCTCTGGCAGCAGACGGTCTGCAGGTACCACCTTTTGCACAAAGTTCAGGCGCAGGGCTTCGGCGCTGTCAAACACATCGGCGGTGAGCAAATGCAAAAGTGCATTGCCAGAGCCCGCCCGCTCGGCCATGCGCAGCGTGGCGCCGCCCGTGGCCATGATGCCGCGCTGCACTTCCAGTTGCGAGAACCGGCAGTCATCGGCCGCGACCACGATGTCCGCTGCCAGCATCAGCTCGATACCCAGCGTGTAGGTGATGCCCTGCACCGCCACCACCATCGGCTTGACGCGGCGGCGGTAGCCCTCCATCCCCAAATTCAGGGGATCGACCAAGCCCAGCGGCACGGCTTTTTCGCCGCGCTGCATCAATGGCGCGATGGTGGGCAAGTCCAGTCCGGCGGTGAAGTGGGCACCCGCTGCGCACAGCACACCCACGCGCAGCGTCGGGTCGTCGTCCAGGCGGGTGTAGGCCTCGCCCAACTCTCGGTACATCTTGGGCGTGAAACCGTTGCGCTTGGCGGGGCGGTTGATGCAAATTTGAAGGACTGCACCCTGCACGGTGCAATCGATCTGGCCTTCGGGGTGGGAGGTGGTCTGCATCTCAGTACTTGTAAACGCCCTGACCGGTCTTGCGGCCCAAACGGCCCGCGGCCACCATCTCTTTGAGCAAGGGGCTGGGGCGGTATTTGCTGTCGCCAAATTCCTTGAGGTAGACCTCCATCACGGCCAGGCACACATCGAGGCCAATCATGTCGGCCAGCGCCAGCGGGCCAATCGGCTGGTTACAGCCCAGCTTCATGCCCGCGTCAATCGCTTCGGCCTCGGCCAGGCCCTCGCCCAGCACAAAGAAGGCTTCGTTGATCATGGGCACCAAGATGCGGTTGACCACAAAGCCGGGAGCGTTCTTCACGGTGATGGGGGTCTTGCCCAAGGCCAGCGCCATGTCGTGCACCGCGTCGTGTGTGGCGTCGCTGGTCTGCAGGCCGCGAATGATTTCAACCAGCGCCATCATGGGCACGGGGTTGAAAAAGTGCATACCAATGAAGCGGTCGGCGCGTTGCGTGGCGGCGGCCAGCTGGGTGATGGAGATCGACGAGGTGTTGGACGCGATGATCACGTTGGGGGCAAGCAAACCGTCGAGCTGCTTCAAGATCTTGACCTTGAGCTCGTGGTTTTCGGTGGCAGCCTCGATGACCAGCTGCGCACCCTTGAGGTCGTCGTAGCTGGTCGAGCCTTGGATGCGGCCCAGCGCTGCGGCCTTGTCGGCCTCACTGATCTTTTCTTTGTTGACCAAGCGGTCCAGGCTCTTGGTCACACTGGCCACGCCCTTGGCCACGGCCGCGTCCGAGATGTCGACCATCACCACCTGGATGCCCGACACCGCACACGCCTGTGCGATGCCATTGCCCATGGTGCCTGCGCCAATGATGCCTACGGTCTGGATGCTCATGTTGTTCATTCCTTCGAAATGGGGGGGGAAACGCAAAACAAGGATCTTACCGGGCTCAACCACCGACTCAGAACCGGCGCTGCGCCTCCAGACCGACCAAGAGCTTGCGGCCCAGACCGGGTTCGAAGAAGCGGCTGGTGCCATCGTTGACGATGACCGAGCCCACATGGCGGCGGTCGGTCAGGTTGTCCACCCGAATGAATTCACGCAGCGTCCAATCACCCCGGTCTTGCTTGAAGTGCAAACCCAAGTTGAACAGCGTGTGGCCTGCCGCCGAATCGGTGTTTTGGTCGTTCACCATCACACCACCCACGTGGCGTGTTTCAAAAACCACCCGGCTGCCTGCCCAGCCTGTGTCCCAAGCGGCTTGCACAAAGGCTTGTTGCATGGGCAAGCCGGGGATGCGGTTGCCTGAAGATACAGGTACTTGACTTCCAACAAGGCAGGGACTTGATGCACAAGTTTTGAAAGCGTCCAAGTATTCAGCCTGCATCCAGGTCAAGGCGGAAACCAAACTGACTGGCCCGTAACGCCAGTCGCCCGACAACTCTAGGCCTTGGCGTTGGGTACGACCGGCATTTTTAAAAATGGCACGCCCCCCTGTATTGCTCTCCACCACGATCTCGTTGTTGGTACGGATGTCGAAAGCTGTGGCATTCCATCGAAAGCGATCGGCGCGGCCGCGCAAGCCAACTTCAGCGCTGGTGCTGCGAGCGGCATTGAGTTGGGTGTTGAAGCCTGAAGCCCCAACAACATTTTGGTAAGCCACTTCGTTGAGCGTTGGAATTTCATAGCCTTTGCCCACGCTGGCAAAGGCTTGCACCACAGGGGTCCACTGCCAGCGCATGCCCACCACCGGCAAGGTGGCACGGAAGGTCTTGCGGCCACTGTCGTCCCCGTTGCTGAGGAACTGGTCTGTCGATTCGTATTCGGTTCGGGTTTGGCGCAAACCACCCATGAGCGTCAGGTCTTTCGAACGCCATTCGGCCTGCAGATAAGGATCGAGCGTGCTGGCGCGGTTGACCTCGTCACGCCGCAGCCTGCCTTGAACACCCAAGGTGCTGCCGATGAAATTTTCATAGCCCTTGCGCTGGTCGCTTTGATGGTCTGAGGCCAAACCCGCGCTCACTGACAAACGCCCACCTTGCCAATCACCTTCATGACGCCAGCGGGCATTCCAACCCCAGTAATCGCGGTCTAAATCAATCACCCCACCTGAACTGCCAGGAGGCACTTGCGCACCTGTGGTGATGGACTGAAATTGCACCACTTGACGCTGCCCGCCATAACCCATCAACTCCAGCTTATGCCCACCACCAAGGGCTTGCTCAAAAGCCAAGCCCAACTGGGTTTGCGCTACAGATTTACGCGTATTGAATGTTGTTGCGGCCGAATTGGTGGATAACGGATTGGCGCTCAACTCCGCACGTGTTAACCCCTGCGGATCCAATGCAAAACTGTTGTGCTGGTTGAGTACCAACACCGTGCGCCCACCCTCGTGGGGGCGTGACAACTTCAGGTTGGCATTGGTTCGATCGGCCGCAGACTGTGGCCGGGCACCGTCGGTGGCAAAGCGGCTCACATCCAAGGCATAGGACCAACCTGGCTCTTTGGGGGCACCGGTTTTGCCGGTCGCCTGCGTTGACAGCCGCCACAAACCGTCAGACCCCGCGACCATGCCCGTGCGCCATTGGGCCGGATGCTGACCCTCTTCGGTGTAAAGCAACAAGGCGCCACCTGATGAGGCGCCATACAGCGCAGCCATAGGCCCGCGCACGACTTCAATCCGATCAGCTCCCCCCAATGGGAAATTGGCCACTTGCCCCGACCCATCCGGCGCACTGGCCGGGATACCATCCACAAACAAGCGCACGCCGCGCACGCCAAAAGTGGCCCGCGCCCCATAACCTCGCACCGAAATTTGCAGGTCTTGGGCATAGTTTTGGCGGTTGCGGATCACCAAGCCCGGCACACCCGCCAGGCCCTCCGACACATTGATCTGGGCCTGCCCATCGCGCAGCGATTCACCATCGACCACATCGATGGACGCAGCGCCGCGCCACACACCGCCGCCAGACCGTTCGCCCGTCACCACCACCGGCGACAGCGCGCCAGGATCAGCAGTGGCCGAAGCCGATTCAACCTGGGCGTGAGCACCCCATGCGCAACAAACAAGAGCAGCCACGGCCACGGGTTGACGGACAAAACGGATGGAATCGTTCACAAATACGGCTTTCAGAGAAGGTCGACAGACAAGCACTCAAGCAAAACCAAATCAATGAAATCACTTGAAGTTGTTGTTGTCATTTTTAACCAGCAAAAGTCCATTTGTGGACGCCTAGACGACAGGTTCGGCATCAACTCCTGAACCGTTTGCGGGTCAAGGCCAGCGCCACCCAAAACGACACCCCCGCAAACCCGCTCAACACCAACACCAGCCGCACAGGCTCGTCAGGCCAGCGGTCCAAGAACATCGGGCGCACCAAGTCGACTGCCACCGACAGCGGCAACCAGTCCGCAACCACACGCACGAAGCTGGGCAGCTGCTCACGCGGAAAGAAGATGCCCGAGAGGAACATCATGGGTGTGAGGAACAGGGTGAAGTAGTAGGTGAAAAAATCGTAGCCCTTGGCCAGCGCGTTGAAAATCAGCGCCATGCAGCTGAAGGTGATGCCCACGCCCAGCAGCACGGGCCAAGCCACCAGCAGCTTCCAGCTGTGGCTGATGCCCAGAGCCAGCATCACCAACAAAATGGCCGAGACGCTGAACAACGACTTGAACGCGGCCCAGAGCATTTCGGCCAACACCACATCGTCCAAGCGCACCGGGGCGTTCATGATGCCGTCCCAGGTTTTTTGCACATGCATGCGCGAAAACGCCGAGTACAGCGCCTCAAAGGTGGCCGCGTTCATGGCGCTCATGCAAATGCTGCCGCTGGCCAAAAACAAAATGTAGGGCACCTTCTCGCCGCCCATCTCGATCTGGCCCACCAAAGCCCCCAGGCCGTAACCAAAAGCCACCAGCCACATGAGCGGCTCGGCGATGTTGCCCACCAAGCTGGGGATGGCCAGTTTTTTCCAGACCAGCCAGTTGCGCAAAAACACGGGCCACCAGCGCATGGACAAGCGGGGTGCGGTCCAGATGTTGTTTTGAATTTGACTCATGGTCAGCCTTCCTCTCGGATCTGGCGTCCGGTCAATTTCAAAAACAGGTCTTCCAGGTTGGAAGGTCGATGCAAGGTGCGCAGAGCGGGCCAAGCCTGCAACGCGTTCATCAAGGCGCGACTGTCTTGGGTGTAGAAAAAAACCGTTTCGCCGCTGACCTCAATCCGGCCAGACAAGACTTTCAGATTCGGCTCTTGCGCCAGCGCTACCGCGCCTTGGCCAAACACCTCGATCACCTCGGGCTCCAGGTGCTCAGCGATCAAATCGCGCGGCTTGCCTTCAGCAATCTTGCGGCCTTGGTCCAACACCAACAAGCGACCACACAGGCGCTCGGCCTCGTCCATGAAGTGGGTGGTGAGCAAGATGGATTTGCCCTCTTGCAGCAGCACCTGTAGACGCTCCCACATGAGGTGCCGCGCCTGCGGGTCTAGGCCCGTGGTGGGCTCGTCCAGCATCAAAAGCTGCGGGTGGTTGATCAGGGCTCGCGACAAACTCAAACGCCGCTTCATACCACCCGACAACTCACCCGGTTTGGCTTTGGCTTTGTGGCTGAGGGCGCCAAATTCGAGCAGCTGTGGAATGCGCTCACGGATCACCGAATCGGGCAGGCCAAAGTAGCGGCCAAAGACCAGGAGGTTTTCTTCAGCGGTGAAGTCTGGATCCAACGTGTCCATCTGCGCGACCACGCCCAAGCGGGCCTTGATGGCCAATGCGTCGCGCGGCATTTGCAATCCGTCGAAATAACGAATGGCGCCGCCATCGGGCTGAGACAAACCCAGGCACATGCGCAGGGTGGTGGTTTTGCCTGCGCCGTTGGGGCCAATGACCCCCAAACATTCACCAGGCTCAATGTGAAAAGACAGGTCATTGACCACCATGGCATCGCCGTAGCGTTTGACCAGATGTTCGACCGACAGCAATGGGGTATTCATGCCGGAATTGTGCCTGTGGCCGCTTGCCCGAGCACGGCAACGGGTGACCGATAAAATCACGGTCTTCTTCAGATCCGCGCTTGCGGCCCCTTCATGTCCAGTTCCAGCCCCTTTTCTGACCGCCTGGCGGTCTTGCCACAGTACCTGATCCCCAAACAAGCCCTGACCGCCTTTGCGGGCTGGGTCGCGGGCAGCCAGTGGGGCAGCACGACCACAGGGATCATCGACTGGTTCGTCAAACGCTACAACGTGAACATGGCAGAAGCGGCCAACCCGGACACCGCCAGCTACAAAAGCTTCAACGAATTCTTCACCCGCCCTCTGAGAGGCGATGCCCGGCCTTTGGCCGCAGCGCATTTCGTCAGCCCAGTGGATGGCGCCATCAGCCAATGCGGCCCGATTGAAGGCGACCAGGTGTTTCAAGCCAAGGGCTACAGCTACAGCACCCGCGCCCTGGTGGGCGGCGACGCGGCGCTGGCGGCGCAGTTTCAGGATGGTCAATTTGCCACGCTGTACCTGAGCCCGCGCGACTACCACCGCATCCACATGCCTTGCGCAGGGCGCTTGACGCGCATGATTTATGTGCCGGGCGATTTGTTCTCGGTCAATCCGACCACGGCCCGTGGCGTGCCGGGCCTGTTTGCCCGCAACGAGCGTGTGGTGTGTGTGTTTGAAGGTGTGCAAGGCCCCTTTGTGATGGTGCTGGTGGGCGCCACCATTGTGGGCAGCATGGCCACCGTGTGGCATGGCATCGTCAACCCGCCACGCCCTGGCACAGTCCGCGAATGGACTTACGAAGTGGGCAGCATCACCCTGACTCAGGGCGAAGAAATGGGACGCTTTTTGCTCGGCTCCACCGTGGTCATGCTGTTCCCCAAGGGGGTGATCCAGTTCAACCCCGACTGGACACCGACCCGCCCGATCGTCATGGGGGAGGGGATGGGAAAGGCATTAGGCGAAGCCCAGGGCCGCTAGCCCCACTTAGGCTTGCGCCACCTTCAGCGCCAGCACCAGATCGGCCCAAGCTTTGGCCTTGTCAGCCGAGGTGCGCAACAAACTGGTGGGGTGGTAGGTCACCACCACAGGTACCCCTTGGAATTCATGCACAGTGCCCCGCAGTTTGCCCATGGGCTCCGTGCTGCCCAAGAGGCTCTGGATGGCGAAACGGCCCATGGCCAAAATCACCTTGGGCTTGGCCAGTGCCACTTGGCGTGACAAATAGTCGGCACACACGGCCAATTCGGTGGCTTCGGGGTTGCGCCCGGCAGGCGGGCGACATTTGACAGCGCAAGTCAGGTAAGCCTCGGCCGAAGGCGCTTGGCCTTCCACGGACGGCAGACCTTGGCGTCGCACGCCCACGGCTTTGAGCATGTTGTCGAGCAACACCCCTTCTGGGCCGGTGAAAGGCACACCCTGTTGGTCGTCTTCTGGCGAGGGCAAATCGCCCACCACCATCCAGTCGGCCGGAGCTGCAGCAGGGCCCCACACCGGTTTCTGGCGAGCACCGCTCAAAGCACAAGACTGACAAGATTGGACCGCAGCCCGCAAGCTGTCCCAGTCCATCTGTGGCACACCGTCTGGCAAAGGCTTGGATGCCACGCCAGGCGGTGTCGGAGCTGCGGCCATCTGCCCGCGTGGTGTGGCGCTGGCCACAGGCGGCTGGGGCCGGGGTGCTGAGGGCGTCTGAGTCATTGACGGGGTCTGGGCAAGCTCGGCTTGAACCGACTCACTGGCGGTTGGCGGCCACCACACGCGCACGCCCATTTCGGCCAGCATGGCGCGTTGGCGGTCGTCCAGGTCGAATCGGGTGGGGTCGCTCATGTGGGGCTCACAGTTTCAAACTCATCACCACAGCGTGTTCACGCTGCAGTCGGCCTGCGGGATAGTAATCCTTGCGGATGCTGATCTGCTTGAAGCCATAACGCTCATACACCTGCAAAGCACGCAGGTTGCTTTGACGTACCTCCAGCCAAAGCCACTGAGCTCCTTCGTGGCGGGACATGAGGGACAGGGCGTCCAGCATCATGTGTCCCCAGCCCTGCCCTTGGTGCGCAGGCGCCACGGTGATGTTGAGCAAATGCATTTCTTCCACACCGCGCATGGCCAAAAAATACCCCAACAACTCGCCGTCCAGCCACAGGCATTGGGCTTCAAACAGCGGGTTGAGCGAGTCGCGGAAATTGCCCAGTGTCCAAGGGTGGCTGTAAGCGCTTTGCTCGATGGCGATGACCGTGTCCAGATCGCTCTGCGTCATGGGGGCCAAAGTGACGCGGTTGCGCGTTTCTTCGGTCGGCTGATGGCGACTCAAAGCTTTGCCGAGATTCATGCCTGGACTCATGGCTGCGCTGTGGCTGGGCCCTGATGGGATTGCAAGGCCAACGCTTTCATGGCTTCACGCTCGGCGGTGGTGTTGGCAACCTTGTCGCGGATGTACAGCGGCATGGCCTGCTCTGCTGGAACGGCCAGTCCCTGCGCCCACAATGCAGGCGCCAGGCGCAGCAAAGCCGAAGCGGTGGGCAGTGCCTCGCACCGCGGGGCATGGGCCAATGCCAAGGGCAAGCGCTCGCCATAAGCCGCAAAGGCGTTGCCCGCCAAGCACAGCACTGGGTCCATTGGCGGCACTTGAATTTTTTCGGGGGCCGACACTTGCAATGGCGAGGCTTCGCGCCATTGGCCTAGGTGCTGCTCAGGCAGCCGCTGCCAGGTGTAAGCGGCGCTGTACACCTCGTCCATGCGCGCATCCAATAAGGACAACACCGTCAATTCGTTAAATTCGGCCATGTCGGTTGGCGATTGAGGTTCAGTGTCACTGAGGCCTGCCTGGAGCCGCGCCCATCGCGCCTCTTCGGCCACCGCCATCAAGGTATCGACGGGCAAAACCGGCACATTGACGCCAAAAGCCAAACCCTGGGCCACGGCACAGGCGGTGCGAAGACCGGTGAACGAGCCTGGCCCACGGCCAAAAACGATGGCATCCAGCGAGGCCAGCGGCATCTCGGCCTCGGTCAGCATGGCCAAAACCGCGGGGATCAAGTTGCTCGAGGCCTGTGCGCCGCCAGGCAAGGTTTGCGTCCAAACGAGGTCTCCACGGGCCACGCCCAAAGACAACACATCGGTGCTGGTGTCAAAAGCCAGCCATCGGCGCTCGGATGCTGCACTCATGGCTGACCTCCGGCCTTCGGCGCAGGGACAACAGGGGAAAGACGGGTGTCGGATTTTTTGGACTGCTTCACACCAAACAAGATTCCGCCGGTCACCAGCGCCAGCCCGGCCAGCAAATTCCAGTGCATGGGCTCACCCAAAAACCACACCGCCCCCAGCGCCGACAAGCCCGGCACCAGCGCCGTGATCATGGTCGAGCGCACTGGGCCATAGTGGCGGACCATTTGCGTGAAAGTGATGCCCGAAATGACGACCGAGCCTACGCCTTGAAACACCGCCTGAAACAAAATTTCTGACCCAGGCGCTTGGTGCAACTGAGTAGGCAAGATGGACAAACCCACCAGCACGGCAAACAAGGGCACAAAACACACAAATGCAAAAGCGGTGATGGCCATGGTGGCGCGCACCGCGTCAAAACCATGGCGGCGCACCAGCACGCTGTAGCTGGCCCAGCACATGGCAGCCGTCATGAACAACAAGTCGCCCTTCCAGACCTCGCCGCCATCAAAGGCCATGAGCAAACTCGCACCGCCCACCAGCACATCGCCCAGCACGATGAAGCCCAAGCCCAGGGCACGTGTAGCGGCCACTTTTTCACGCAAAAACAGCCAGGCCAACAAGGTGGTCCACAAAGGCAAACTGCCGGGCATGAGCACCGACGCGTGCGAGGCTGGTGCGTAAAAGAAACCGGTGTAGGCCAGGATGGCGTACAAAAAACCGCCCAGAAAACCGGTTTGTACCGTCTGGCGCAAAGGCAGTGGCGACAGGCCCCACAAAGAACCCACCTGTTCACCCGCCCGTCGAGCCGGACGCATCAGCCACCAGGCCCAGGGCAGCAGCACCGCACTGGCCCCCAAGATACGGGCCAGCGCAATGTCCAAAGGCAGCAAACCCCGTGATGCAGACGCGCGCGCAATGACAATGAAACCGGTCCAGATGAGCACCGTGATGACCGCAGAAGCCAGCCCCACGGTTTTTGAAGAAAATCGCATGGTTCGAATCATAGTGCCCCGAGGGCAACACCCCGGTCCACGGATGGGGGCGGGTTAGACTCACCCGATGACCTTGACCCGTCCCCTTCACACTTGGACAACGCTCAAGCCATGGGGCCTTGGGGCTTTGCTGATGGCCGCTTTGGGCTTATCCCAGGCCGCGCCTGCCACACTGGCCGCCACAACCACAGCGTCAGAAGAAAGCGCAGCCCCAACGGGGCGTACACCCCAAGCCGATCTGCCGCCCGGTATTTTGAAAATCTTGCGCCAAGCGCAGGTGCCCCCATCGGCTTTGAGTGTCTTGATCGCCCCTTTGCCTGTCGACGCCAAAGTCTCGCAAGCCGCCGCACCACGTTTGTCGCACCATGCCCAAAGCAGTGTCAATCCGGCATCGGTCATGAAGCTGTTCACCACCTACGCAGGCCTGAGCCTGCTCGGGCCTGCGCACACTTGGCGCAACCGCATCTATGCCGATGGCCCCGTCCGGGACGGTGTGCTGCAAGGCAACCTGATCATCCGAGGCAGCGGCGACCCCAAATTGGTGGTCGAGCGTCTGCAAGATTTGCTCAAGCAAGTGCAAGCGGCAGGTGTGCGGGAGGTGCGAGGCGACATCGTGCTCGACCGCAGCGTGTTTGATGTGCGCGAGCGAAACGAACCCTTTGACGACGAACCCCTGCGCCCCTACAACGTGGGGCCCGATGGCTTGCTGCTCAACTTCAAAGCCGTGATTTACACCTTCACGCCTGACCCAGCGAACGGCCAGGCGCAGGTGCGCTTTGAGCCCCCAATGGCGGGGCTATCGGTCACCAGCAAACTGCCTTTGACCTCGGCCCCTTGCACCGACTGGCGACGCCAGTTGCAGGCCGACTTCAGCCAGCCGCTGCAGGTTCGGTTTGCCGGAGGCTATTCCGCCAACTGTGGCGAGCGAGAATGGCCAGTGGCTTTTCCGGACCCCGCCCAATACGCCCCGCGCGTATTGCAGGCCCTGTGGGCTGGCGCGGGCGGGCAACTGAGCGGACAGGTGCGCTACGGCGCGCGCCCAGCCCAAGCCCGTTTGCTGGTGGATGCACCATCCTTGCCGCTGTCGGAAGTGATCAAGGACATCAACAAGTTTTCAAACAATGTGATGGCCCAGCAGCTGTACCTGTCGCTGTCCAGCGAGTTGGGGGCACCCGGGCGCTTTGAAGCTTCGCGCCTGCGCATGTCGCAGTGGTGGCGGCATGGCTTTCCCACTCAAAGCGAACCGGTTCTGGACAACGGCTCTGGCCTGTCGCGCACCGAACGCAGCACGGCGCAAGCCTTGACCGCCTTGTTGCAGGCAGCCCACGCGGGGCCACATGCCCAAGCGTTCACCGACTCCTTGGCCGTGGCAGGCGTGGACGGCACAGCCGCTCGCCTGAAAGACCGCAGCCCCCAATCGCCTGTGATCGGGAATGCCTGGCTAAAAACCGGCTCGCTGCGCGATGTGGCCTCGGTGGCAGGGTATGTGCAAGGGCAAAGCGGCCAACGCTACACCCTGGTCGCAGTGCTACACCACCCCAACGCCCACCAAGCGCGGGTCGCACTCGACCAGTTGCTGGAATGGACGGTGCGCGACATGGACTCAACCACGGCCAGCCGCCGCACCCGCGCAAGCCTTGACCGAAACACCGCACAACACGGCGCAACGCGCTAAGACCCCAAAGGCAGATCTCTCCGAAGGACTTGGACCATGAATTTGATCGACTGGGTGGGCTCTGTGGCCGCCTTTCTCACCACGGCCAGCTTCATACCGCAAGCCTGGCAAACTTTTCGCACCCGCGACGTGAGCGGGATCTCGCTGGGCATGTACAGCCTGTTCACCTCGGGGGTGGCGCTGTGGCTGGTCTACGGCATCTTGATGGTGGCCTGGCCCATCATCATCGCCAACGTCATCACCACCAGCCTGGCGCTGATGATCTTGGTGATGAAGCTGCGGTACCGCTGAACGACTGCTTAAGCCGCCGCCCGCTGCAGCCGATCGCGCACGCCTTCCCACTCGGGCGTGTCGGGCGGCAGTTGGACCCATATTTGCGTCACACCTCTGGCGTCCAGATCGCGCAGTACGCCAAACAAATCGTGCGCTGCCTGATCGGCGCTGTGCGGCTGGGCACGCCACAGCACACCGGCACCTGCGCTGCCATCCGGTCGTTCGTTTGACCACAAGCCCAAGTTGTTGGCGTGAGGGCCCAAGGCCTGCAGTTTGGCAGCGATGTCTTGCGCCGACATCAGGCGCACCTTGGCTCGGGGCGCGTAATGGGATTCGAGCGTGCCCGATGCGCGCGGCGCGGCTTGGCCGCTGACCTCCTCTGGGTCATCCTTGCCCCGAACAGCGCGACCACAAGCGGCCTCGATCTGCGCCCGCGTGATCTGCCCCGGGCGCAACAAAACGGGCTCGCCCCGCGTGCAATCGATGATGGTGGACTCGATGCCCACATCGCAGTCACCGCCATCCAGGATCAACAAGTCAGGGCCCAGCTCGGACTGAACATGCGCTGCGGTGGTCGGGCTGACGCGGCCAAAGCGGTTGGCGCTAGGTGCCGAAACACCCAGCACACCCAGCGGCAAACAGGCTTGCAGCAAAGCCTGCGCCACTGGATGCGAAGGGCACCGCAGGCCAATGGAGTCTTGCCCCCCAGCCGATGCACTGGCCACACCGGGCTGACGCGGCAAGATCAAAGTGAGCGGACCAGGCCAAAACGCAGCCATGAGCTTTTGTGCAAAGTCGGGCACTTGCGCGGCAAACAGCGGCACCTGCGTCACACTGGCCACATGCACGATCAGCGGGTGGTCGGCGGGGCGGCCCTTGGCCACAAAGATTTTCACCACCGCCGCATCGTCACAAGCATTGGCGGCCAATCCATAAACCGTCTCGGTGGGCAACCCGACAAAATGGCCGTCACGCAAAGCTTGGGCAGCCTGCGCGATGGCAGCATCCGAGACACTCAGGATCATGGCGGTCTTTAAAACGCTTCCATGCCAAGCAAGGCCGCCGCCTGCAAGGCGGTGGCGCGCACGGCCTCGGGTGTGGCCCCGGTGATGTTCAGGTGCCCCATCTTGCGGCCGGGCCGAGCCGACAACTTGCCGTACAGGTGCAAGTGCGTGCCGGGCAGCGCCAGCACTTGGCCCCAGGCGGGGCTGGTCGGGCCTTTACCAGTGGGCGTGACTTCGGGCCACAGATCGCCCAGGAGGTTGAGCATGATGGCGCTCGAATGCTGGCGTGGCTGCGTGAGCGACAAGCCCGCCAGCGTGCGCACCTGCAGTTCAAACTGCGATTGGTCACAGGCGTTCATCGTGTAGTGGCCACTGTTGTGCGGGCGGGGGGCCATTTCGTTGACCACCAGCTGGCCGCCTTGGAGGATGAAAAACTCCACGCAGAGCACGCCCACGTAGTGAAGGCCTTCGGCAATGGCGCGGGTCGCAGCCACGGCTTGCGCAGCCACATCGGCCGGCACAGCACCTTCGTACACGCTGGTCACGGCCAAAATGCCGTCGCGGTGCAAATTCAGTTGCACTGGAAAATTCACCATCTGCCCGTCGGCGCCACGGGCCACGATGACCGAGCACTCGGCCTGCAGCGGGAGCATTTTTTCGAGCACGCAGGGCACGCCCTTCAACTCGGCCCAAGCCGCCGCCAATTCTTCGCGTGTCTTGACGCGGACCTGACCCTTGCCGTCGTAACCCATGCGAGAGGTCTTCAAAATACCAGGCAGCAAATCGTCGCCCACAGCTGCCAACTGCGCGGCCGTCTCGATGATGGCATGCGGCGCGACCGGCACGCCGCAGCGCACAAAATGAGCCTTCTCGGCAGCGCGGTCTTGCGCAATCGCCACCGACTCGGACGCCGGAGCCACCGGGCGGTGTGCGCCCAAGGTCAGCAGGGCCGGTGCAGGCACGTTTTCAAATTCGGTGGTGATGGCCGCGCAACGCTGCATCAGCTGGGCCAGACCCTGCTCGTCCAGATAGTCGGTCTGGATGTGGTGGTGGCTGACCAGTCCGGCAGGACTGGCCGCATCAGGGTCGAGCACCGCGGTGAAGTAGCCCATGGCCTGGGCTGCGTGCACAAACATGCGACCCAACTGGCCGCCTCCCATCACGCCCAAAGTGGCCATCTGGCCATTGACCATGGAGCCCGGCAGAATCGCGCGGCTCATGCGGCACCTTTTGGTGAAACGGGCGGCAGTGTCATGGCGCGGGCCATGGCGGTTTGTTCGGCGCGGAAAGCTTCCAGCTTTTGACGCAAAGCCGCATCGTTGTTGGCCAACATGGCCACCGCAAACAGGGCTGCATTGGCCGCACCGGCAGCGCCAATGGCAAAGGTGGCCACCGGCACGCCCTTGGGCATTTGCACAATGCTGTGCAGCGAATCCACGCCCGACAAAGCTTGGGTCTGCACCGGCACACCCAACACAGGCACCGTGGTTTTGGCAGCGATCATGCCCGGCAGGTGGGCCGCACCGCCTGCGCCCGCGATGATGGCCTGCAGGCCGCGCTCTGCCGCGCTCTGTGCATAAGCAAACATATCGTCCGGCATTCTGTGGGCCGAAACCACGCGGGCGTCGTGAGGGATGCCAAACTGTTGGAGAATCTGGACTGCGTGCTGCATGGTGTCCCAGTCGGAGCTGGAACCCATGACGACGCCGATGAGCGCTTGAGTCATTGGGTGCTTTTCGTGATCAATCTCGAATTTTAAGGTTTCGCTTCATCTGGAGCCGAAACACAACCCGGAACACTGCCTGCCATGATGGACGTCACGATACAAAACTTTGAAGCCGAGGTCATCGAAGCCTCCATGACCACGCCCGTGCTGGTGGACTTTTGGGCGCCTTGGTGCGGCCCTTGCAAATCGCTGGGTCCTGTCCTCGAAAAGGTCGAGGCCGCTTATGAAGGCCGCTTCAAATTGGTCAAAATCGACTCAGACCAAGAGCAGCAACTGGCCCAAGCCTTTGGCATCAAAAGCATCCCGACCTGCGTGTTGCTGAAAAACGGTCAGCCGGTTGATGGTTTCATGGGCGCTTTGCCCGAAGGCCAGGTCAAACAGTTCTTGGACAAACACTTGCCCGCCGCCGAAGAACTGCAGGCACAGGCCGCCGCCCAAGAAGCCCAAGAGCACCTGCAAGCTGGTGACGCAGACAGCGCCCGCGCCGCTTTGGAACAAGCCCTGGCCACCGACCCCGGCAACGACGATGCCCGCTTTGATTTGGTCAAGCTGCTGATTGGTTTGGGCGAATTGGCAGAAGCCTCCGCCTTGCTGGCGCCCGCCATGAGCCGCATCCCGGTACCACTGCGCTTTGAGGCCCAAACCCAGTGGCTCAACGCCCTGGAGTTTGTGACCACCGACCCGCGTGGTCAGTGGGAGCTGGATCAGTTTGACGCCTTGATCGCCCAGAACAAACGCGACTTTGAGGCCCGCTTTGCCAAAAGCCGATTGCTGATCGCCATTGGCCAATGGGAAGCGGCCATGGACGAGTTGCTGGAAATCATCATGCGCGACAAGAAGTGGGACGACGAAGCCCCACGCAAAACTTTTGTCGCCCTGCTGGAGCTGATGACGCCGCCCAAGCCGAAAACACAAGACGCCAGCGGCAAATCAGCGGGCGGCATCGAACTCATGGGTAAGGCTGCCATGCAAGAAGACCCGCACATGGCGATGATCTCGGGCTACCGGCGCAAGCTGAGCATGATGCTCAACTGAGCCCAGCTCAGCCCAAAACCTCAAGCCCGGGCCAGCTGCTGCGATGCATGCTGACCGGGCTTTTTCACGGGTAAGCCGCCAAGCATCTCAGCGCGTGGGTCCTGCTTGGCGCTCGATGTCCATGTGCATGCGCTGCAGCAACCCGGCCCACATGAGCACCTCACCCACCACAAACATCGGCCCCACCAACAAGCCGACGACGTCGTCGACAAAAGCCGGTTTGCGGCCCTCGAAATAGTGGCCGATGAACTGGATGAGCCAGCCAATCAAGAACAAGCCCAAACCCGCCTGCCAAACCGCCAGCCCCAGGGCTTGCGCCAGAGGTGGCACCTCATGGGCAACCGCGATCAGTATGCCATTCACCACCGATGTGGCCAAGCCCAGCAACAGATCACCGCGGCTCAGATACCACAGGCTGGTGAGTGCCCACATGGCCCAGGCCAGCGTCACAGTCTGACCCGCCACAACCCAGGCCGGGCCCAGCAGCAAGACGCCGATGGACAGAAAAATCAGCGGGATGCCCAGCAGATGGGTCACGATGTTGCGGCGATCGCGGTGGTAATGGGCGTACTGCACCATCAAGGTGGTTGCAGGGCGAAAAAGCGTCATTCCATTTCCTCGTTCTGGCGATCAAAACGCCGAATGTAATACTTGCCCTGACACACATTGACCGATTTCAAGATAAGAATCGGGTCAGGGCATTGCTTTTGCGGGTGGTTTCAACTTAAAATTTAAACAACACTTTGGAATTCATTTTGAATCATGTCACGCGCCGAGCCCCTGATCACCCCTGAAGAGTTGCAATGCCTGCTCGGTGGTGCGCCGGCGCGCTCGAACAGAACCTGGCGCAGCCAACTGGCACAACTGACTTCTGTGCATTTTGGCGCTGCCCTCTGGCTGGTCAAGGGTGTTTTCCTGTATGCCGTGTTCATGAGTTCCGGTGCCGCCCAGCTGATGGACAGCGGCGCCTACCTGTGGATGCGCGGCAGTCTGGAACTGGTTTGCCTGGCTGTATTCTGGGGCGCATACCTGCACCCGCGCGGCCGCACGCTCGCCTGCGCCAGCTTGCTGGTGGCCAGCACCACCTTGCTGCTCGACGCCATGACACTGCTGGCGTTCACCCACTGATTTCCAAATCACCCCCAAAAAGGCGCTGCCATGCAGCGCCTTTTTTGCGTCTGAAATGCGGTGAAGTCAGGCCATGAGCCTCTTCATGGCTTCTTCGTACTTGGCCGCTGTGTTCTCGATCACCTCACGCGGGAGGCGCGGTGCGGGTGGGGTCTTGTCCCAAGGCTTGCCATTGACCTGGGCGGTCTCTAACCAGTCACGCAAAAACTGTTTGTCGTAGCTTGGTGGGTTGGCCCCCTCCACATAGCTCTCAGCAGGCCAATAGCGCGATGAATCGGGCGTCAGCACCTCGTCCATCAACACCAGGGTGCCATCGGCATCCAGCCCAAACTCAAACTTGGTGTCGGCAATGATGATGCCTTTGGTGGCAGCGATGTCACGGGCCGCCACATAAAGCTGGATGCTGATGTCGCGAATGCGGGTGGCCAGGTCGGCACCGATCATGGCCACGGTTTGCTCGAAGGTGATGTTTTCGTCGTGCTCACCCACCGCCGCTTTGGCCGCCGGGGTATAGATGGGCTCAGGCAGGCGACTGGCGTTTTTCAGACCCGCGGGCAATTTCACACCGCAAACGGCCTGGCTGTCTTGGTATTCCTTCCAGCCGCTGCCGGCCAGATAGCCGCGCACCACCGCCTCGACCGGGATGGGTTTCAAACGCTTGACCAGCATAGAGCGACCCGTGACCTGCGGTGCCTCGCCAGCGCTCACCACGCTCTCGGGGGCTTCGCCTGTCAGGTGGATCGGGCAGATGTTGAGGCCTTTGGGGCCGAGTTGGTCAAACCAAAACAACGCCATTTGCGTGAGCAACACACCTTTGCCCGGAATCGGCTCGCCCATGATCACGTCGAATGCGCTGATGCGGTCTGACGCCACCATCAAGATGCGGTCATCGCCTACGGCGTAGTTGTCACGCACCTTGCCACGCGCCAGCAGAGGCAAGGAGGTCAGGGCCGAGGTGTGAAGCGCAGAGGTCATGGCAAATCAGTCAGGCAATCGATAAGGAAAAGCCTATCGGCTCAATGGACGACTTGCGCCAATTCACCACGGGCGTACTTGGCAGCAACCACTTGCAAAGTGTCGCCCTTGATCTTGCCAGCCTGGCCTTCGCAGCCGAACTCCAGATAACGCTGCTTGCAAATTTGCTTGGCGGCCTCGCGGGCAGGCTTGAGCCATTCGCGGGCGTCGAACTTGTCGGGGTTTTCAAACAAGAATTTGCGGCAAGCGGCGGTCATCGCCAAACGGATGTCGGTGTCAATGTTGATCTTGCGCACGCCGTGTTGGATGGCCTCTTGAATTTCCTCGACGGGCACGCCGTAGGTTTCCTTCATCTTGCCACCGTACTGGTTGATCATTGCCAGCAAGTCTTGCGGCACGCTGGACGAGCCGTGCATCACCAAATGGGTGTTGGGGATGCGGGCATGGATTTCTTTCACGCGGCCAATGGCCAAGATGTCGCCCGTGGGTTTGCGGCTGAATTTGTAGGCGCCATGGCTGGTGCCAATCGCAATGGCCAGCGCGTCCAAACCGGTAGCTTTGACGAATTGGGCGGCTTCTTCAGGGTCGGTCAGCATCTGGCTGTGGTCGAGCTTGCCGACTGCGCCAATGCCGTCTTCTTCACCCGCTTCACCGGTTTCGAGGTTGCCCAAACAACCCAACTCGCCTTCCACCGAAACACCCAACAGGTGGGCCATCTCGACCACGCGGCGGGTCACATCCACGTTGTAGGCAAAGTCGGCCGGGGTTTTGCCGTCTTCCAGCAAGGAGCCGTCCATCATCACCGACGAAAAACCCAAGTTGATCGCGCCCTGGCAAATCGCCGGGCTTTGCCCGTGATCCTGGTGCATGACCAAGGGAATGTGGGGCCACTGCTCTGTAGCCGCCTGGATCAGGTATTTGATGAAGGGCTCGCCAGCGTATTTGCGGGCACCTGCACTGGCCTGCAAAATGACCGGTGCGCCGACCTCGTCGGCCGCCATCATGACGGCTTGGACTTGCTCGAGGTTGTTGACGTTGAAAGCTGGAATGCCGTAGCCGTTAACGGCTGCATGGTCCAGCAGCTCGCGCATTGAAACGAGTGCCATGGTGATGATATCCCGGGAAGTTTGAAAAATTGAACGCGCCGGCAAAACATCCGGCTCAAGACTGACCCAGATTTTATAGGCTTCGGTCGGATATGGGCCTGAGCCACGCCCTGCAAGGGGACCAATCAGGCCCCTCCAAGCTCAAGCCACTTTGCAAATTTGCAGCATGTTGGTGCCACCGGGAGAACCCATGGGTTCTCCACAGGTGATGGCATACACGTCGCCAGTGCCCACAATGTTGCGGCTTTTCAGGTGGGCTTCGGCTTCGGCCAATGCCGTGTCGCGGTCAGCGCTGGTGTCCATCAACAAGGGGCGCACGTTGCGGTAAAGCGCCATCTTGCGCTGTGAATTGAGTTTGGTGGTCAGCGCGTAAATGGGAATGTGCACCCGATGGCGGCTCATCCAAAGGGCTGTTGAGCCCGACTCGGTCATGGCCACAATGGCTTTGGCCCCCAAGTGGTGGGCGGTGAACAAAGCGCCCATGGCGATCGACTGGTCGATGCGGCTGAAAGTCTGTCCTTTGAAATCGGCATCCAAGGTCGGGTCTTCGGCGTTTTCGGCAGCCTCGCAAATCTTGGCCATCTCTTCCACCGTCTCCAGCGGGTACTTGCCCGCGGCAGTCTCGGCGCTGAGCATCACGGCGTCAGTGCCGTCCAAGACCGCGTTGGCCACATCCGACACTTCAGCGCGGGTGGGCACAGGGTTGGTGATCATGCTTTCCATCATCTGGGTGGCCGTGATCACCACCTTGTCGTGCACCTTGGCCAGCTTGATCATGCGCTTTTGAAGGGCGGGAACGGCGGCATTGCCCACCTCAACGGCCAAATCGCCCCTGGCCACCATGATCCCATCGCTTGCTTTGAGAATGGCCTCAAGGTGAGGAATGGCTTCAGCACGTTCGATCTTGGCAATCAGGCCCGGCTTATGGCCATATTCGGCCCCCGCCACGTTGCACAGTTGGCGGGCCATTTCCATATCGGTGGCGTTTTTAGGAAAGCTCACCGCCACATAGTCGGCCTGGAAACTCATGGCGGTTTTGATGTCCTCCATGTCCTTGGCGGTCAAGGCCGGCGCCGTCAGGCCGCCCCCCTGCTTGTTGATGCCCTTGTTGTTGGACAACTCACCGCCCAGTTTGACGGTGGTGTGTACTTGCTCACCTTTGACGCCCACCACATTCAGCACGATCAAACCATCGTTGAGCAGCAGCACGTCACCCGCCTTCACATCGCGGGGCAGCTCCTTGTAGTCCAAGCCCACCCCGTGGATGTCGCCCAACTCGGTGCGCGAGGCGTCCAATACAAAGGGGGCACCGGGCTCCAACATGACTTTGCCTTCGGCAAACTTGCCCACACGAATCTTGGGACCTTGCAGGTCGGCCATGATGGCCACTTCACGGCCGGCACGCTGCGAGGCTTCGCGCACGAGGCTGGCGCGGTCTACGTGGTCTTGCGCTTTGCCGTGGCTGAAATTAAGGCGAACCACGTTCACCCCGGCGCGGATCATGGCTTCGAGCAGCGCTGGGTCGCTGGAAGCAGGGCCTAAAGTGGCAACAATCTTGGTGGCGCGACGGGGCATTCGGAGATCTCCTTTTAATAGTTTTGAATTCTCACACGAAAAAGTGACGTCTTTGTTTCTTTCGGGGATATGCGCGACAGCGGCCCCTTAACCCCAAGCAAAGCCCTTGAATTGATCTCTGTCAGGCCAATGAAAAGGCTTGCCGACTAAACTCATGCTTGCCCGATTTACATTTGAGCGTCATGACTGCCTTACACACCCCGTCCGTCGATCAACCCATTGCGCTGGACCAACCCCTACCGCACCGCAAAACGCTGCGCGAATGGCTGACCCCGTTATCGCAACGCAGCACCATGCGTGCATTGGTGCTGTTGGCTTTTGACTACGCCTTGTTTTTTGCACTGATTGCAGCCACTGTGGCATTTGACGCCATTTGGGTGAAACTGCTTTGCGGCGCCATGGCTGGCTTTGTGATTGGCCGCTTGTTTGTGATTGGCCACGATGCCTGCCACCAGAGCCTCACGCCCCACCGCGAACTGAACAAAGTGCTGGGCCGCATCGCGTTCTTGCCGTCTCTCACGCCCTACAGCCTTTGGGATACGGGCCACAACGTGGTGCACCACGGCTACACCAACCTCAAAGGCGTGGACTTTGTCTGGACGCCTTTGACGGCCGAGGAATTTGCCGCACTCAACCCTGTGCAGCGTTTGCTGCAACGCGCCTACCGCAGCGGTTGGGCGCCGGGCCTTTATTACATGATCGAGATTTGGTGGAAGCGCGAGTTCTTTCCCAACAAGACCCACATGCCCACTCGCCGTCCGATCTTCTTCAAGGACAGCTTGCTGGTGAGTTTGTTTGGTGCTTTTTGGTTGGGCACTGTTGCCGCTGCCGCGGTCTATACGGGGCAATCGGTCTGGTTGTCTTTGCTGATGGGCGTGTTGATCCCGTTCTTTGGCTGGAACACCATGATCGGTTTCGTGGTCTATGTGCACCACACCCACGTCAAAGTGTCTTGGCATGACAACAAAGCCGCCTGGACGAAGGCCGCGCCATTTGTGTCAACCACCGTGCACCTGACGTTCCCCTTCAACATCGGCGGCATGATGCACCACATCATGGAGCACACAGCCCACCATGTGGACATGAGCATCCCCCTTTATCGATTGAAGCAAGCCCAGTCCAAATTGGAAGAAATGCTGCCTGGCCGGATCATCGTCCAAGCCTTCAGTTGGAAGTGGTACTTCGAAACCGCCAAAAACTGCAAGATGTACGACTTCAGCCGGGAATGCTGGACCGACTTCAAAGGCAATATGACCAGCCCGGTGAGGGGCAATTTACCGCCCGCCGCCCAAGCTTAAAAGCCCGCTTTGATTCACAAAAAACCCCGCGATGCGGGGTTTTTTGTTGCGGTCAATGGTTTGACAGATCGAAGATCAATGGGCTGCGCGTTTGGCCAAAATTTCAAACGCTGGAAGCTGCTTGCCCTCGAGAATTTCGAGAAAAGCACCGCCACCGGTCGAAATGTAACCCACCTGCTTTTCAATGCCGTATTTGGCGATCGCGGCCAACGTGTCACCGCCACCCGCAATGCTGAATGCATTGGACTCTGCAATCGCTTGCGCAATCACCTTGGTGCCATTTTCAAACGCCGCAAACTCGAACACACCCACGGGCCCGTTCCATACGATGGTGCCAGCCTGTTTAAGCTGCGCGGCCAGCTTGGCAGCGGTCTCTGGGCCGATGTCCAAAATCAGGTCATCGTCAGCCACTTCGCTGGCCCGCTTGACCGTGGCCAGAGCGTCTGCCGCAAAGGTTTTGGCCGTGACCACATCGGTGGGGATCGGCACCTCGGCACCGCGCGCTTTCATGGCCTCTATGACCGCTTTGGCTTCGCTCACCAAATCGGCTTCGGCCAGGCTCTTGCCAATCTTCAAACCCGCAGCCAGCATGAACGTGTTGGCGATACCGCCGCCCACAATCAACTGGTCGACGTTCTGCGCGAGGCTCTTCAAAATGGTCAACTTGGTGCTGACCTTGGCGCCGGCCACGATGGCGACCAGCGGGCGTTTGGGCGCCTCTAGCGCCTTGCCAATCGCATCAATTTCAGCAGCCAGCAAAGGCCCCGCACAGGCAATCGGAGCGAACTGGGCAATGCCATAGGTCGTGCCTTCGGCACGGTGCGCAGTGCCAAAGGCATCGTTCACATAGATGTCGCACAGCGCGGCCATTTTGCGAGCCAGCGCTTCGTCATTTTTTTTCTCCCCCTTGTTGACGCGGCAGTTTTCAAGCAACACCACTTGACCGGGTGCCACAGTCACGCCATCCACCCAATGCGCGAGCAAGGAAACACTGCGGCCCAAAAGCTCACTCAAGCGCTGCGCCACTGGGGCCAAGGAATCTTCGGGTTTGAAAGCGCCCTCGGTCGGGCGACCCAAATGCGAGGTCACCATCACAGCCGCCCCAGCGTCCAAAGCCATCTGAATACAAGGCACGCTGGCACGGATGCGGGTGTCTTCGGTAATGCTGCCATCGCCCGCTTGGGGCACGTTCAGGTCGGCGCGAATAAAAACACGTTGCCCAGCCACTTGGCCACTTGCGCACAGATCTGAAAAACGAATGACATTCATGGGGGAACTTGTCCTGTATCTGGGAATTCGGGAGGTATTTTAAAAGCAGCGCCTGACAAGGACTGACAGCATCAAAAGTAAACAGCAACTCACATTGAGGGGAGGGTTGAGCAAGCCTTACCAACCCAGACCCAGGCGCAAAGGCAGGTACACCGCCATGCCCGCAAGGATGGTGATCAGCACATCACGCCGCCAAAAGTAAGCAACCACACCCACTACGGCAGCGTAAAGACGAGCGTCTTCCCAAGTGCTGACCAGCTCACCTTGCACCGTGATGATTTCGGGAATGACCACGGCCGACAGTGCCGCGATGGGGGCGTACTGCAAGCCGCGTTGAGCCCAATTGGGCAACTGCCAAGACTGGCTGGAAATAAAGAAGAAACTGCGCGCCACCACCGTCACCACGGCCAGACCCACGATGACGGTCAAGGTCCACAGGTCGGTCTCGTTCATGCAGCCACCTTGGGTGTTGGCCGAATTTTTTCAACTGTCAGGCACAAGATCACCGCCACCGCAATCGCCACCACGATATTGAGCTTGAGCGGCAAGTGGTATGCCACCACCGCCGCGACGCCAGCCACGGCTGCTGACAAAATGCGCATGCGCGAGCTGGCCAAAGAACACTGGATGCCCAGCAAACACAAAATACCCGCAAAACCCAAACCCCACTCTGGGGGAATCAGGTTGGCCAAGCCGATGCCCAACAGACTGGCCACGATCCAACTGCTCCAATTCAGAAAGTAATTGCCTGCCAAATAGGCCTCTTGCCCGGTGCGCTCGGCATCGGTCTCACCGGGCTTTGTAAAGCGCTGGGTGAACAACACATAGCTGATGTCGGCGGTGAAGTAGCCGTGGCACATGCGCTGCCAGCGCGGCAGATGCATGAGGTAGGGCCGCAGATGCAGGCTGAAGACCACAAAGCGCAGGTTCACACAAAAACCGGTGGCCAAAATCACCCAAGCCGGGGCGCCTGCCACCAACAACGGGATCGCCGCCAGCTGCGAACTGCCTGCAAATACCAGAATGGTCATGGCCACGGCTTCGAAGACGCTCATTCCCGACTTGACCATGGCAACGCCCGTCATCAAGCCCCAAGCCGCCACACCAGGCGCTTGTGGGGCCAAGTCGCGCAAGCCTTGCAAAAACTGGGCATCGCGGTAAATCCTTGGCCGAAAAAACATCAGGCCACCAAGCGCTGACCGGGCTGCAAGGGGCAGCCGCGCAAGAAGTCGGCCGCACTCAGGCGTTTACCGCCGGGGCGCTGCAACTGGGTCAGGCACAGCAGGCCATCGCCACAGGCCACACGCACACCTGAAGCATCGGCGCTGAGCACGGTGCCGGGTGGAGAACCGTGCCCAGAAGTCGAGTCAGCCAATTCGGCAACAGCCCGCCACAGCTTGAGGGTTTCAACACCTGTGGCCGTCGCCAGGGGAACGGTCATGCCCGGGAAAGGGTCAAACGCCCGGATGCGCCGCGCCAGCACCTCGGCGCTCAATGTCCAGTCGAGCACCGCTTCAGATTTATCGATCTTGTGCGCGTAACTCACGCCATCAAAAGGTTGCGGTTGTCGGGGCAAACCGTCTAGATCCGCCAGGGCCTGCACGATGGCCTGCCCGCCCAAAGCGGCCAACCGATCGTGCAGCACAGCAGTGGTGTCATCAGCCGCCAAGGCGCACGGCAACACCAGCAACATGTCACCCGTGTCCAAACCCGCATCCATCTGCATGATGGTGATCCCGGTTTGCGTGTCACCCGCCTCAATGGCGCGGTGAATCGGCGCAGCGCCGCGCCAACGCGGCAGCAAAGAAGCGTGGATGTTCAGACAACCCTTGGGCGGCAGGTCAAGCAGCCACTGCGGCAAGATCAAACCGTACGCAGCAACGATCATGGCATCTGCCTTTGCAGCGTGCAAAGTGTCACGGGCAGCGGCGGCGTCTTCGGGGTATTTGCCGTCCAATCGCAGGCTTCGGGGCTGGGCCACGGACACGCCATGGTCCAGCGCCCATTGCTTAACGGGCGAGGGTTGCAGTTTCATACCGCGCCCAGCAGGCCGGTCGGGCTGGGTCAGCACCAACACGATCTCGTGGCCTGCGGCGTGCAGGGCAACCATGGCCACTTGGGCAAATTCGGGCGTGCCCGCAAAAATCAAACGCATGGGGGAGAATTCAAAAGCGCTTCAGCGCTCGGCTTTTTGGGCTTTGACCAGTTTGGTCTTGATACGGCCTTGCTTGAGGGGGGACAGGTATTCCACGAACACTTTGCCCATCAGGTGGTCCATCTCATGCTGGATGCAGATGGCCAGCATGCCCTCAGCTTCAATGCTGCGGCTTTTACCGTCACGGTCAAGGGCCGTGATCTTGACTTTCGTGGCGCGTTCCACACCATCGTAAATTCCGGGCACAGACAGGCAACCTTCTTCGCCCTTGACGCGCTCATCGCCCATCCAGGTGATTTCGGGGTTGATCAGCACCATGGGCTGATTGCGCTCTTCAGAAGTATCGATCACCACCAAGCGCTCATGTACATCGATCTGCGTGGCAGCCAAGCCAATGCCACCGGCCTCATACATGGTCTCAACCATGTCATCGATCAGCGCATGAATTCGGGCGTCCACCGCTTGCACAGGTTTGGCCACCTTGTGCAGGCGTGTGTCGGGATAACAAAGGATGGGGAGCAGGGCCATGGTTCAAAAGATCAGAAGGAATGCAGGTATTTTCGGTCATTTTGGTCAAAAACAAGAGCCTCTTGAGCAGATGCGCCATGTTGAATGACAAAGTGACTGGTGCTGCAGCTCTGGCAAGTCGCTCTTGGCGGGAACTTGACTTTGCAACACAATGGGCATGTTACAAAAAAGCAAAGACAGCCCCAAGGGCTGCGCAGGGAGACCACATGAATGAAGACACCCACAATTGGGGCGCTTGGTTGCGCCTGAGCCTCACCCCTGGCGTCGGCCACGAAAGCGCCAGGCGCTTGCTGGCGGCATTCGGCGAACCCCAAGCCATCTTTGCGCAAAGCGAAGCCGTTTTGGGCCAAGTGGTCAATGCCAAACAAGCGCAGGCGCTTGTGCAAATGCCAGAGGGGTGCGCCGCCCTCACGCTAGAGACCTTGAAGTGGCTGCAAGACCATGCCTCATTGGGTGGCCGCGTCATCACTTTGGGCGACGCGCACTACCCAGCGCCCTGGCTGGACATTCCTGATCCTCCTTTGATGCTCTACGCGATGGGACAAACCGCGCATTTGGCAACCCTCAAAGCCGAGCAATGCTTGGCCATCGTGGGCAGCCGCAACCCCACACCCCAAGGCGCCGACAATGCCCGTGAATTTGCGCGCAGTTTGGCGGCCAGTGGGCTCACGATCGTCTCCGGTCTGGCGCTGGGTGTGGACGGCGCGGCACACGACGGCGCCTTGCTGGGGCACCACGGGACAGGTCTGGCCACCATCGCCATCGTGGGCACCGGTCTGGACCGGGTGTATCCACGCCAGCATCGCGACTTGGCGCACCGAATTGCCCAAAATGGCGTGATTCTGAGTGAGTACCCGCTGGGCACACCGCCCCTGGCCCCCAACTTCCCCCGGCGCAACCGCCTGATCTCCGGCCTGTCGCAGGCCACGCTGGTGGTTGAAGCGGCCTTGCAATCGGGCTCATTGATCACCGCCAAGCAAGCCCTCGACCAAGGCCGTGATGTGATGGCCATCCCTGGCTCCATCCACGCGACCCAATCCAAAGGCTGCCACGCGCTCATCAAACAAGGGGCCAAATTGGTGGAATCGGCGCAAGACGTGCTTGAAGAGCTGCACATGCCAGCACCCTTGTCGCAACAGCCGCTGGACCTGTCAACCGGTCTGGATGCTTCGGTCCCAAGCCCTGAAAGCCAAGAGGAAAACTCCGATCAGTCTTTGCTGCGCGCACTGGGCCATGACCCTGTGAGCCTCGACGCGCTGCAAGCCCGATGCGGCTGGAGTACGGCACAACTGCAAGGGCAACTTTTGGAATTGGAGCTGAGGGGGCAAGTGGGTCGTTTGCCGGGGGGGCTGTTTCAGCGCGTAGGCTCTGCATAAGCCAAGGTCAAAGCTGCAGCTGACACCCAACTGCTCCCCCCAAACAAAGGGCACCCGAAGGTGCCCTTGTGCAAGGGATAAGTCTGATGATCTGTCAGACCACCGCGCCCGAGTTCTCGTCGTTCGGGTCGTGGTCTTTCTTGACCGGCTTGACCATGTCCTCGCGGCTGATGCCCAGCCACATCGCCACGGCAGCGCCCACAAACACCGACGAGTAAATGCCAAAGCAAATGCCAATCGTCAGCGCCAGCGCAAAGTAGTACAGCGTCTCACCCCCAAACAGCAACATGGACAACACCATGATCTGCGTGGAGCCGTGGGTGATGATGGTTCGGCTGATGGTGGAGGTGATCGCGTTGTCGATGATCTGAACCGTGTTCATCTTGCGGTAACGGCGGAAATTCTCACGGATACGGTCAAAAATCACCACCGACTCGTTGACCGAATAACCCAACACCGCCAACACCGCTGCCAACACAGCCAGCGAGAACTCCCACTGAAAAAAGGCAAAGAAGCCCAGAATGATGATCACATCATGCAAGTTGGCGATGATGGCGGAGACAGCGAACTTCCACTCGAAGCGAATGGCCAAATACAGCATGATGCCGCCCACCACAAAGGCCAGCGCCATCAGTCCGTCTTCCACCAATTCGTTGCCCACCTGTGGGCCGACAAACTCGGTGCGGCGCAACGTCACATCGGGGTTGGCTGCTTTCAGGGCATTGAGCACGGTCTCGCTTTGCTGGGCCGTGGTCACGCCTTTTTGCACTGGCAGGCGGATCAGCACTTCTCGCGCCGAGCCAAAGTTTTGCACCTGCACCTCGGCATAACCCAAGCCCGAGATCACGCCGCGCACCTTGGGCAAGTCGGCCGGTTGGCTGTAACTCACCTCCATCACGGTACCGCCGGTGAATTCCACCGACAAATGCAGTCCCCTGCTGAACAAAAAGAACACTGCCAAGAAGAAGGTGATGAAGGACACCGCGTTCAGCACCAAGGCATGGCGCATGAAAGGGATGTCTTTTCTGATTTTGAACAATTCCATGGTCTTTTCCCCTTAATCGGCTTTCACCGCAGTGCCAGCCTCGGGCCGCCAGACAGTACCGATGGACACTGTCTTGAGTTTTTTCTTGCCGCCGTACCAAAGGTTGACCAAGCCGCGCGAAAAGAGAACAGCGGAAAACATGCTCGTCAAAATGCCGATGCAATGCACCACCGCAAAACCACGCACCGGGCCGGAGCCAAAGGCAAGCAAGGCCACGCCCGCGATCAAGGTGGTGATGTTGGAGTCCAAAATCGTGGACCACGCACGGTCATAACCCGCGTGGATGGCCGCTTGCGGGCTGGCGCCGTTGCGCAGCTCTTCGCGCACACGCTCATTGATCAGCACGTTCGAGTCAATGGCCATGCCCAGCGCCAGCGCCATGGCAGCCATACCGGGCAAGGTGAGCGTGGCTTGCAGCAAGGACAACACCGCCACCAACAACAACAAATTGACGCCCAGTGCGATGCCCGAGAACACGCCAAACATGGCGTAATAAATCGCCATGAAAGCCACGATCACCACAAAGCCCCAGGTCACGCTGTTGAAGCCCTTGGCGATGTTCTCTGCACCCAAGCTCGGGCCAATGGTGCGCTCTTCGATGATCTCCATCGGCGCGGCCAGTGAACCGGCTCGCAACAGCAGCGCGGTGTCATTGGCTTCGGCCGTGGTCATGCGGCCCGAAATCTGCACCCGGCCACCACCAATCTCGGCACGGATCACGGGAGCCGTCACCACTTCGCCCTTGCCTTTTTCAAACAAGATGATGGCCATGCGCTTGCCCACGTTGTCACGCGTCACATCCTTGAAGATGCGGGCACCCTTGCCGTCCAAGGTCAGGTTGACCACAGGCTCTTGGGTCTGGCTGTCAAAACCGGGTTGGGCATCGGTCAGGTTGTCACCCGTCAGCACCACTTGTTTTTTGACAATCAAAGGGCGGCCATCGCGCTCAAGGTAGCGCTCAGCACCAAAAGGCACCATGCCGCCTTGTTCGGCAGCACGGGCTTCGGTGCTTTCGTCCACCATGCGCACCTCCAAGGTGGCGGTGCGGCCCAATATGTCTTTGGCCTTGGCCGTGTCTTGGACGCCAGGCAACTGCACCACGATGCGGTCCAGGCCTTGCTGCTGAATCACAGGTTCGGCCACACCCAACTCGTTGATGCGGTTATGCAAGGTGGTGATGTTTTGCTTCAGGGCCTGCGCCTGCACCAAACGGGCGGCTTCGGGTTTGATGGTGGCCGTCAAACGGAATTCATTGCCATCGGCCACTGAATTGATTTGCAGGTCTGCAAACTGAGCGGCGATCAGGTCTTGCGCTGCCTGCAACTGCTTGGCGTCGCGCAGGCGGATTTCAATGGTTTGGCCGCTTCGGCTCATTCCACCGTGGCGCAAATCTTTTTCGCGGAAGGTGGTGCGCAAATCGCCCACCAAGGCTTCGACACGCTGGGTCAAAGCCGCCTGCATGTCCACTTGCAACATGAAGTGAACGCCGCCACGCAGGTCAAGTCCCAAGTACATGGGTGCAGCACCCATCGAGGTCAACCATGCAGGCGACCGCGTCACCAGATTCAACGCCACCACAAAAGAAGGGTTGCTGGCGTCTGGAATCAAGGCCTTTTCAATCGCGTCTTTGGCCTTGATCTGGTTATCGGTGGTGTCAAAACGGGCTCGGATCGAGGCACCATCCAGGGCCAAAGTCTGAGGATTCAAGCCCGCAGTCTTAAGGGCTTCTTCGACGCGCTGCAAGGTGGTGTTGTCGACCTTGACCGTGGCCTTGCCAGAAGACACCTGCACCGCAGGGGCCTCACCAAAAAAGTTGGGCAGCGTGAACACCGTTCCCAACAACAAGGCAATCACAAGGATCGCGTACTTCCAGATCGGGTAACGGTTCATGGTGGCTCGCGTGCAGGCTTTTATCGGGAAAAATTACTTGATCGTGCCTTTGGGCAAAACCTGAACCACAGCGCTGCGCTGCATTTGGACCTCAACGCCAGTGGCCATCTCGATGCCGATGTAGGCGTCACCGATCTTGCTGACTTTGCCCAGCAAACCACCCGCCGTCACCACCTCATCGCCCTTGGCCAAGGCATCGATCATGGCGCGGTGTTCTTTTTGCTTCTTCATCTGAGGGCGAATCATGACGAAGTAAAGGACCACGAACATCAGCAACAGAGGCAGCATGCTCATCAAAGTGGACTGGAAGTCACCACCCGAGGCAGCGGCAGGAGCAGTTTGGGCAAAAGCTGAAGAGATGAACATGGGGTCTCCAAAAAATCACATTCGGTTTGAAACAGGGAACGCCCGCGTCCTTCGCAGGCGAAGCCGCCATTGTATGCGGCGCTATGATCGACCCCAAAAGCCCCGGCTACACGGGGTCAGACCCCTTGAAGTCACATTCAGGCAGCACTCAAGCGCAACCCAGACAACCAGACAGGAGACCGCCATGCACGCTGAACACGATCACCCCCACGGCCATGATCACTCACATGACCACGAACACAGCACCCTGGGCGAGAACGACCTGCGTGTCCGCGCCTTGGAAACCCTGCTGACGCAAAAGGGCTATCTGGACCCCGCCGCCGTGGACCGCATCATCGAGACCTACGAGGTGCATGTCGGGCCGCACAACGGCGCCAAAGTGGTGGCCCGCGCATGGACAGACCCCACTTTCAGAGACTGGCTGCTGCAAGACGCCACCGCCGCCATCGCCTCGATGGACTACACCGGACGCCAAGGCGAGCACATGGTGGCCGTGCCCAACACCCCCGAGACGCACAACATGGTGGTCTGCACTTTGTGCAGCTGCTACCCCTGGCCGGTGCTGGGCCTGCCCCCGGTTTGGTACAAAAGCGCGGCTTACCGGTCTCGCGCCGTGATCGAACCGCGTGCCGTACTGGCCGATTTTGGCGTCACCCTGCCACCGGGCCAAAACATCCGCGTCTGGGACTCCACCGCCGAAGTGCGCTACTTGGTGCTGCCCGAGCGGCCCGCAGGCACCGAGGGCTGGAGCGTAGAACAACTGGCCCAGCTGGTCACCCGTGACGCCATGATCGGCACCGGCTTGGCCTTGAATCCAAAGTTACACCCCAAGGAACTGGCATGAACGGCTTACACGACATGGGCGGCCTGCAAGGCTATGGCCCGGTTCACATCGAAGCCAACGAGCCGCTTTTTCACGGCGAGTGGGAGCGCCGTGCTTTGGGCGTGACGGTGGCCATGGGCGCCAGCGGCCTGTGGAACATCGACCTGGCACGCTCGGCCCGCGAGTCTTTGCCCCCACTGGACTATGTGCAAGGCCCGTACTACGCCATCTGGACCAAGGCGCTGCAAAAGCTGCTGATCGAGCGCGGCCTGATCACTGAACAAGAACTGGCCCAAGGCCAAGCCATCACGCCACCCATGGCGGGCGTGCGGGTGCTCAAAGCCTTTGAAGTGGACGCTGCGCTGGCCAAAGGCAGCCCAGCCGACCGGCCCAGCACCCAAGCCCCCCGCTTTGCCGTGGGGCAGCGCGTGCGCGCCCTGAACTTGAACCCCCAAGGCCACACCCGGCTGCCGCGCTATGTGCGCGGACATGTGGGCACCGTGGTGCTGCAACACGGCAGCCATGTGTTGCCCGACCAGCATGTGAACAAGATGCTGCCGCCTTTTGACGGCACGGCAGAGCACCTCTACACCGTGGTGTTTGACGGCACCGAGCTGTGGGGCCCGCAGGCCGAAGCCGGACACCAGGTGAGCGTGGACGCCTGGGAGTCTTATTTGGAAGCGATCCCCAGCTGATCAAGGCCCCATGAACTCCGCCATCCAAGACCTGAACGACCTGGCCCGCGCTTGCGGCGACGGCTTTCCCATGCCCGCCACCGCCAACAACGGCGCGGTGTTTGAAGAACCCTGGCAGGCCCACGCCTTCGCCATGACCTTGCAGCTGCACGAAAAAGGCGTCTTCACTTGGCCCGAATGGGCCGCAGCCCTGACCCGCGAGATCCGCACGGGTCAGGCGCGCGGCGAAGCCAACGACGGCAGCCTCTACTACACCCACTGGCTGAACGCGCTGGAGCAGATGGTGATCGAGCACCAGTTGGGCACCCCTGAGCAAATCCACGAGCTGGAACACGCTTGGGCCGATGCCGCCGAGCGCACCCCGCACGGCCAAGCCATTGTGCTGGACGCCGCAGAAAGAGGACACGTTTGAACTTGCGTTTGTGGGCCATGCTGGCCTTGCTGGGCAGTCTGGTGTCTCTGGCTGTGGGCACTTCATTTGCCAAAAGCCTGTTTCCGGCTTTGGGCGCAGAAGGCACCACCGCCTACCGCATCATCTTTGCCACCCTGATGCTGATGGCGGTTTTCCGGCCCTGGCGCAGAAAGTGGGTCTGGGCCGATGCGTTGCCGCTGGGCCTGTATGGCGTGACGCTGGGCGTGATGAACCTGCTGTTTTACAGCGCCATCAAGACCATACCCTTTGGTGTAGCGATCGCCATCGAGTTCACCGGGCCGCTGGCCGTGGCGGTCTGGACTTCCAAAAAAGCCAGCGACTGGCTCTGGGTTGCGCTGGCCATAGCTGGCCTGGCGCTGTTGCTGCCCCTGCCCGGGGGCGATGCCAGCTCGGCGCTCGACCCCATGGGCATGTTTTACGCCTTCTCGGCGGGCATTTGCTGGGCGCTTTACATCGTGTTTGGCCAGCGCGTGGCGCTGCGCTATGGCAGCATGGCGACCCCTATGGGCATGCTGGCCGCCGCCATCGTAGTGGCCCCCATCGGGATTTACCATGCGGGCACAGCCATGCTGGACCCTCAATGGCTGGTCGCTGGTTTGGCTGTGGCCTTGTTGTCCAGTGCCATACCGTATGCGCTTGAAATGTTCTCGCTCAACCACTTGCCCAAAAACACCTTCAGCATTTTGCTCAGCTTGGAGCCTGCTGTGGGCGCACTCGCTGGCTGGTTGGTGTTGGCCGAACACCTGACCTTGTCACAAGGCTTGGCCATTGCACTCGTCATGACCGCCTCGATGGGCACGGCTTGGTCAGCCGGCCGCGCTCAGCCCCCATCCCCCTGAAAGTTCAGATCGAGCAACCCCTCACTTCGCAGGAGCAGGCGTAGCTGTTGGCGAAGGAGCGGCCGGAGATGCTGGGGGCGGTGCTGCGGCCGGAACCGCAGGCGGAGGTGCTGCTGCTGGAGGTGCTCCTGGAGGTGCTGCTGGCGGTGCGGCCAAAGGAGCGGCTGGCGCAGCGCCTGCCGGAGGCGCTGGCTTGGGATCCTCCGCCGGCGCGGGTTGGTTACTGCCCGTCAATTTGTCGACTTGTTTGAGAAACCAATTCCGGTTTTCAATCCGCTCTTTTTCTTTGCGAATTTTGTCCTCCGCAATTTGCGCCTTGAGTGCGTCAATTTTGGCTTGGGTTGCGCGTTGTTCGGCCAATTTGGCCTCTTCTGCCTGCTGTAAAACCAACAAGCGGGCATCCTCAATGGCTTGAATCTTGGCCGCCTCTTCCGCTTGCAAGCGAGCTACACGTTCTTTTTCTTGCTGCACGCGCTTGTTTTTGGCTCCCTCAATTTCACGCACACCCGTTGTCCAAGCTTGCTGGCTCATTTGCCGTTGGATGGCCATTTCTTGGCTGATGACTTGGGTCTTGCCATTGATCTGAGCGCTGAAAAAACCTTCGCAGCGGGTTTTGATGCCACCGGCCAATGTGCAAGCGTGACCGGCCGGACTCTGCGCCCCCCAAGCTTTGGGACGGGCCAAAAACGCATCACATTGGTTGAAGACCTGCTGAATGCGAAGGTCCTCGGCGCTGGGCTGGGGGTCATTGAAGTCAAACCACTCCGGGCGCACCATTTCATGGGCCATGCCCACGCGTAAACAATCGGCTTTGGCAGGCGTCAATTGGGCCAACATGGCTGACCAAACGGCCTTCGTTAAGGCGTTGTCACGGACCACCTTAAAAGCCATGTCACCCTGCGTAGGGCAAGCGTTGATCACCCCATCCGCCGTGCGCCTAGACAGGCCGCGCCATTGCACCAGCACAGACGCCTCGTTGCCGGGTGTTATCGCCACGCGTGCGTCAAAAAAGGGCGCGCGCACCACGCGCTCAAACGGGGCTTGTCCGGGGACGGTGATTTCCAGATTGCACACCTGCTCGCCATTGAGCACGCGCGCTGAAACGGGCACCGTTTGGGTCTGGCCGGCCGCCAGCACGTACTGACCAGCCCATGCCGAAGGCGCGAGCCACAGGCCCAGCAGCACCCCACACCAACGACTTGCACCCATTGCGCACCCATTCCAAGAAAAAAGCATCCACCTACAGTATCGGCAGCAAAGGCTTTGACTTGATAGCCGGTCAGCGCCCCACAAAAACCGGCTTGCGCCGCTGGGCAAATGCCGCGCGCCCCTCGGCAAAGTCTTCGCTTTGGCTGCTGGCTTGTTCGCGCGCGCGCAGCTGAGCCTCATCGGCCTGCCCGGCTTCAATTTCGCGCAAAGACTTTTTGGTCTCCTCCACGGCCAAAGGGGCCAAGGCCAACACATCGTCCAACAGGCTTTGGAGCGTGAGCGACCACGTTTCGGGCGTGACCAGATCCTCAAACAAGCCCATCGCGTCAAGATGCTCTGCCGTAAAGGGCCGCGCCGTCAAAAAGGCCCTTTTGGCACCGGACAAGCCAAACCGACTGACATAACGCCGCAAACCGCTCGGGTAGTAATGCAAACCCAAAGCGGTGGCGGGCATGCGCCACTCGGTGCCTTGCAAGCCTATTCGCAAGTCACACGCCAGCACCACATCGGTGGCTCCGCCATACACACTGCCATTCAAGGCGCAAATGGTCACCGGGCGCATGGCGGCCACCGCATCCGGGATTTCTTCAAAAAAAGTGGCCCCGTGGCCTGGCTCGTCAAAGCCCCCAATGTCATAACCCGCGCAAAAAACCGGCCTGGGCTGGCCCGCCGTGTTGGCGGTCAGCACCAGCACGCGCACCTCGAGGTCACGGTTCACGGTGTGTAAGTGGGCCAACAAAGCCTTGAGGTCGGCGTTTTCCAAGCGGTTGCGCTGGGCCGGGCGGTTCAAGGTGATGGTGGCCACGCCGCCTTCGATGAACAAAATGGGGACTGAAGGCTCTGAAAATGCTGCGTGCATGGTGGAATCCAAAACAAAAAGGGTGTCAAAGACACCCTGATTGTAGAAAGCAGGCGACCAGCGCCAGCTGATTGAGCGAACGCTTAGGCCTTGGCTTTCACCTTGGACATGGCGGCTTTGACCGAAGCTTCGGCTTGAGCTTGCGCGGCTTTGATGCTGGACTCGGCACTTTCAGCCGCTTGCTTGGCCACTTTTTTCAGGGTTTCAGCAGCGGTCTGGCTGGCTTCGAAAGCGGTCTTGATGGCGGCCACAGCGGCATCAGAGCCAGCAGGAGCGTTCTTCAGGCTGCTCTCGACCAGGCTTTTGACAGCCTTCTCGGACTCGGCCATCTTGCCTTCAACGGCCTTGGTGAACACGGCGCTGGTGCTGTTGGCGATGTCAGCGATGTGACGGCCATAAGAGACCGACTTTTCGATGGCAGGCTGGACCAAAGCGGCTTGCACAGCCAACAGGTCTTGAGGGCTCTTGGCGGCCATCAAGGCTTGCATGTTGGCGAAAGACTCGCCCACAGCGGCTTTGCCAGCGGCCATGTTGAGTTCCACCAAGCGCTCGAAACCGGCAAATGCGGTTTGCGACAGATCTGCAGCAGCAGCGATGTTGGCTTTTTGGGTGGCGGCGAATTGGTCGGCGTTGAAGTTCATGGTGTGTTCCTTGAAAGGTTTTGTTGCAATGCAGCAATTTGAACAGCATGAAGCGGACAAAGCAATGGAAAACCCGCACTTTAGAGTCCACTCTCAAATTGGTCGTCTGTGCGCGCCAAGGCGCTGAAAGCCAAGCCTCAGCCCTGAGCCATCACGCGCGCAGGGCCTTTGCCTGTGTGGGTGCATCCACTCACTACACTTGGTACTCAAGCAAATTTGGCCGGAAACTTTTTAAATTTATGGAATTCATCAGTCTGTTGTTCATTTCGGCCATTGGCATTCACTGGCTCAATCTGCAGGGCCAGCGCAAACGCACCGCCTTGTTGGCCGAGCAGCTGCGCCCCTTCCAAATTGAAAAACTCATGTCGCAGCTCACCACCTCCTATATGAGGGCCTTGGGAGAGAGCGACCCCGAGCGCCAACAGCACATCTTTCAACTTCAAGAACAAGCCGAACAACAACTGGCCGCTGACTTTCAGCTCTTGGCCCGCGAATTTGCCCAACTTCCCGCCCCCGTTTCGCGTGGCCTCAAGCTGGCCCTGCCTTTCATTGACCAACTCTCGCCCAAGGTCTGTTTTGACATGCGCCGCCTGCTGGAGGTGCACGCAAAAGGCATAGAGCGCGCCGTAGACAACCGTGAAGGTCTGCCCAACAAAGCGCGGTCATTTCGCATGATGGGCGAGATGTTTTTGATGCAGCACAGCTGCCACTGGTTCTGCCGCTCCAAAACCATCGCCTCGGCCCGCATGCTGGCCCAGCACCAGACCCGCTACGAGCAAGCGCTCGATGCGGTCAGCCCCGAAACACGCCAGGCTTACCTGGCGGTTGTGCAGGCAACAAGCTGACAGGGTTAGCTTTTGCAGGCTTCTCGATGGTCTCTTTTGCCAGCATGGCCATGGTGTTGACGGCCGTTGTGCCCTAACGCATCAGACCACTCAGCATTGAAAACGATTTGTTGTGCCGTGTTGAGCTGAGGCAACAGGGTTTGTGTGACCTGTTTCATTTTGGCCAATTGCGCTTGATGGACCTGCATCATTTGGTCCATCGCCTCCATGCGCTCGGTCGCGCCCATGGTCTTATCGTCCTTGGCTTTTTTCATGGCATCGTGCATGGCGCTGCGTTGCTTCGCACGGGCCTCGGACAATTCCTTCATGTCATTGGCAAAGGCGTTCCAGGCGGGGCGCTGTGCGTCCTCTAGTTTCAAAGCCCCTTCCAGCTTGGCCAGTCGGGCTTCTACACCTTGGCCAACTGAGCGTTTGCCAAGGCTGCGGTGCTCATGGTGTTTGTCCATGCCGTGGTTAGAGGCCATGGCCGTCATGCTGGCGCCGCCGAGCAGAGCAGCCGACAAAATCCAGATCAATTGCTTTTTCATTTCAAACTCCTTGAAGGTGTGAATCCGCTCTTGGCGGTCTCTGACGAACGTCAGATCGGTGTATTGAAAGGCGTGCGGACACAAAAGAAGTGTCTCTGGCACGGCATTTTGCAAGCACATGTGTCTGCGCGGTCTCCAGACATCTTTTGATACAAAAAACCTTCAGGGCGCCCGTATCATGACAACATGACGCCCACCCCAGACCATGTTTTGCTGGTTGATGACGACCCCGAAATCCGGCAATTGACAGCGAAATACCTGGAGCAAAACAGCATCCAGTGCAGCACCGCGGCCAACAGCCATGAGATGCGCCGCATGCTGCAGATGCAGCGTGTGGATCTGTTGGTGCTCGATGTGATGATGCCTGGCGAAGACGGCCTGACAATTTGCCGCAACTTGCGCGCCGACGGCAGCGCATATGCACAGCTGCCCATTCTCATGCTCACAGCCCGCACCGACGACGCAGACCGCATTTTGGGTCTAGAGATGGGCGCAGACGATTACTTGGGCAAGCCATTTGTCCCGCGCGAATTGTTGGCGCGCATTCGTGCCATCTTGCGTCGCTCGCGCGCCTTACCCGCAAATTTACAAACCACAAACAGCCCCAACCGGTGGCGTTTTTCGGGCTACACACTCGATGCCTTGACTCGCCAGGTGCGCAACCCCGATGGGATTTTGTTGGTGCTGACCTCGGGCGAATACCGTGTGTTGCACGTCTTGCTCAACCATGCCAACAAGGTGCTGTCTCGAGAGCAGCTGCTTGAACTGACCCAAGGGCGATCGGGCGATGCGTTTGACCGCTCCATCGACCTGCTCATCAGCCGCCTACGCTTGCGCTTAGGCGAACCCGCACGCAGATTGGGATTGATCAAAACGGTACGCAGCGAAGGGTATGTGCTGGCCACCGAGGTACAAGCCGAATGATGGCGGTGCTGAAAAAAATCTGGCCGCAAAGTCTGTTTGCGCGCTTGTTGTGGGTGTGGCTGATGGGTTTGACTCTGGTGCTGGCTGCGGCAGCTTGGCTCGCGCTGGACGAGCGCACGGTGCGTGGACAAGTCGTGTTGCATGCGAAGCTCACGCAAGAGCTGGCAGCATCGGCCGATTGGCTCGACACCCTGAGCCCTGCCCAACGCGAGCAGTGGCTAGAAGACAAGGGGCAGGGCAAGCGCCGCGAGCGTTGGCGTCTTGTACCACCCAAGGCGTGGTCACCAAACGCCACCCCACTGCCGCCCCATGTTCGACCTTTGGCGATTTATTTGGCCAGCGAATTGGCGCCGCGCCAGCCACTTGTGCAGCACTTCACGCCACTGCACGATAGACAAAGACATGGCGATGCTGATGGCCACCACCCAGAACGTTCGCGCGGACAAACCTGGGTATCGCTGCTGTTGATCGATGGCGCACAGGTTTATGTCCGATTGCCCGCAACTTACCCCCCACATGGGGCCATGGGCAGGCCAGGCTTTGGCAGCGACACGCACTGGGGCTTGGTGGCGCTGACCGTGCTTGTGGGCCTGGCGCTGCTGACTTGGCTGGCGGTGGTGTACGCCACGCGCCCGCTCAAGCGCATGACACAAGCCGCCAAGGACTTGGCCGATCACCCCAACCAAGCCCCATTGCCCGAAGAAGGACCCTTGGAGGTGCGCCAAGCCGCGCAGGCCTTCAACCACATGCAAGCCCAGTTGCAGCGGCACATGGCTCAGCAAACCCAGGTGCTCGCGGCTATCGCCCACGACTTGCAAACACCGCTGACGCGCTTGCGCCTGAAAACCGAATGGGTCAGCGATGAGGCGCTGCGCCAGCGCATGCAAGCCGATCTGAGCGAAATGCAAGATTTGGTGCAAGACGGCTTGGCGCTGGCCCGCAGCTGGCATGCCCAGCCGCAGCGCCAACCGGTGCATTTGAACCAGCTGTTGCAAACCCAGCTCAACGAATGGGAAGACCTGGGCTGGGCGGTGCAAGCGCAGGGCGCGGACAGCGATTGTTTGGTCAACACCGATGTGGCCGCGCTGCGCCGGGTGTTGGGCAATGTGGTGCACAACGCCATCACCTACGGCCACCGAGCCACGGTCACCTTGTTGTGCCAAGACCCCAGCCAGCCCGATCACTGGTGCATCGTGGCGGAGGACGAGGGGCCAGGCCTGCCCGAGTCCGACTTGCAAACGGTGTTGCAACCGTTTGTGCGCCAAGAAAGCTCGCGCAACCGACAAACCGGCGGCACGGGCTTGGGTTTGTCGATCGCGCTGAACCTGATGACCGCCTTGGGCGGGCGCTTGGTCTTGGCCAACCGAGCGCAAGGTGGCTTGCGCGTCACCCTCAGCGCGCCGCGTTAAGCCTTCACTTCAGCGCCCGCTGCGCCGCCTGCGCGATACTGTCCGCGTCCACTGCAAAGAAGCGGCGCAACGCAGCGCGGGTGTCGCTGCGGCCAAAGCCGTCGGTGCCCAGCGTGCGGTAGCGGCGGCCTTCGGGCACGAAGGCGCGAACGCTCTCGGGCACGGCGCGCACATAGTCGGTGGCGGCAATCACCGGGCCTTGCGTGCTGGCCAGCAGTTGCGCCAAATGACCGGTGTTTTCGGCTTGCGCCATGCCGTCGCGCGCCAGTTCGCTCCAGCTGGTGATGCTCAACACTTCCACACCCACGCCTCGCGCGGCCAGTTGTTGCGCGGCCTTGACCACTTCGGTCAAGATCGCGCCGGAGCCGAGCAAGGTCACGCGCTGGGCGGCATCGCTCGGCCCGTACACGCCAAATCGGTAGCCGCCGCGCAGCACATCGGCCTCCACGCCCGCAGGCAAATCGGGCTGTGCGTAGTTCTCGTTCATCAGGGTCACGTAATAAAACACGTCGACTTGCTGCTCGACCATCTCGCGCATGCCCGCGTCCAGAATCACCGCCAGCTCGCCCGCGAAGGCCGGGTCGTAGGCCTTGCAGTTGGGGATGGTGGCCGCCACCAAATGGCTGCTGCCGTCCTGGTGTTGCAGACCCTCGCCGCCCAAGGTGGTGCGCCCCGATGTGGCGCCCAGCAAAAAGCCCCGCGCCCGCTGGTCGGCTGCGGCCCAGATGGCGTCGCCCACGCGCTGAAAACCAAACATCGAGTAATAAATATAGAAGGGCAGCATGGCCAAGCCGTGCACGCTGTAGCTGGTGGCCGCCGCCGTCCAGCTGGCGATCGCGCCCGCTTCGCTGATGCCTTCTTCCAGAATTTGGCCGTCGGTGGCTTCGCGGTAGCTCAGCACCGAGCCGATGTCTTCGGGCGCATAGCGCTGGCCCACGCTGCTGTAAATGCCCACCTGCTTGAACAAGTTGGCCATGCCAAAAGTGCGCGCCTCGTCGGCCACGATGGGCACGATGCGCGGACCGAGCTGTGGGTCTTTGAGCAGGTTACCCAGCATGCGCACAAAGGCCATGGTGGTGCTCATTTCCTTGCCGTCGGCCTGCAGCGCAAACTGCCCGTAGTTGGCCAGGGCCGGCACGGGCAAGCGGTCGCAAGTCGTCTCGCGTTTGGGCAAGCTGCCGCCCAGGCGGGCGCGGTGTTCGCGCAGGTAGCGCATCTCGGCGCTGTCGTCGGCCGGTTTGTAAAAGGCCAAGCCCGTGGCCTGCTCGTCGCTCAACGGCAGGTCAAAGCGGTTGCGGTACGCGATCAGGTCTTGCTCGTCGAACTTCTTTTGGCTGTGCGTGGTCATCTTGCCCTGGCCCGCGCTGCCCATGCCAAAGCCTTTTTTGGTGTGCGCCAAGATCACCGTCGGTTGGCCACGGTGTTGGGCCGCAGCCGCATAAGCCGCATGGATCTTCACGATGTCGTGGCCACCGCGCTTGAGCCGGTCAATCTGCTCGTCGGTCATGCCTTGCGCCAGCCTTGCCAGTTCTTCGTTTTGGCCAAAGAAGTTGTCGCGGTTGTAGCGACCGTCCTTGGCGGCAAAAGTCTGCATCTGGCCATCGACCGTGTTGGCAAAAGCCCGCAGCAGTGCACCTGAGGTGTCGCGCGCCAACAGGCCGTCCCAATCGCTGCCCCACACCAACTTGATCACGTTCCAGCCGGCACCGGCAAACAGTTTTTCCAGCTCGTCGATGATGCGGCCGTTGCCGCGCACCGGGCCATCGAGGCGCTGCAAATTGCAGTTGACCACCCACACCAGGTTGTCGAGTTTTTCTCGCGCCGCCAAGGTCAGGGCACTCATGCTCTCGGGCTCGTCCATCTCACCGTCGCCAAACACGCCCCACACCTTGCGGCCGCTGCAATCTTGCAACTGGCGGTGCGTCAGGTAGCGCATGAAGCGGGCGTGGTAGATCGAGCTGATCGGCCCCAAGCCCATGGAGCCGGTGGGGAACTGCCAAAAATCAGGCATCAGCCAAGGGTGTGGGTAGCTCGACAAACCGCGTGCGCCGCTGTCGGGCGCGGTGATCTCTTGGCGGTAGTGCATCAGGTCCGCCTCGCTCAGGCGCCCTTCCAGAAAAGCGCGGGCGTACACGCCGGGGGCGCTGTGCGGCTGAAAGAACACCAAGTCGCCCTTGTGCTGCTCGGTGCGGGCGTGGAAGAAATGGTGAAAGCCGGTCTCGAACAAATCGGCCACGCTGGCGTAACTGGCGATGTGGCCGCCCAACTCGCCATAGGCCTGGTTGGCGCGCACCACCATGGCCAGTGCGTTCCAACGCATGATGGCCACCAGCCGCTCCTCGGTGGCCAAGTCGCCAGGGAAATCCGGCTGATCCTCCACCGCGATGGTGTTCATGTAGGGCGTATTCAAATCCGGCTGCCAGCCCGTGCGTTGCTGCCGGGCCACGATGGCCAGTTCGTCCAAGATCTGGCGCGCACGCGCTGGGCCTTGGGTGCCAATGAGCGCCAACAAGGCCTCGCGCCACTCGGCGGTTTCTTGGGGGTCAATGTCGAGGGCTTGCAACATCGCATTCACATGGGGTTCGTAAGGTGCGTTCATGAACACAACTTTACACAGACCAGCGGCGCATGTGCTGCGTATTTGGATTAACAGAAGCCTCATTTGAAGCACAATATTCTGAAATAACTGGAGATTCAGCACATGATTCTGGATAACATGGACTTGAAGATACTGGACGAACTGCAGCGCGACGGCTCACTGTCGAATGTGACGCTGGCCAAACGCATTGGCCTGTCGCCCTCGCCGTGCCTGGCCCGGGTCAAAGCGTTGGAGTCGGGCGGCGTGATCCAGCGCTACGTGGCGCTGGCCAGTGCGGCAGCGCTGGGCTTGGGCCTGACGGTGTTCATCTCGATCAGCCTCAAGACCCAAAGCAAAGAAACCTTGGCCGACTTTGAAGCGCACATCGCGCAGCACGACGAGGTGATGGAGTGCTATTTGATGACCGGCGACAGCGACTACCTGCTGCGCGTGGCCGTGCGCGACATGGCGGCGCTGGAGCGCTTCATCTTGGAGCAGCTTTCACCGATTCCGGGCGTCGAAAAAATCCGCTCCAGCTTTGCGCTCAAGCAGGTGCGCTACAAGACGGCACTGCCGCTGGGTTTGGGGTGATGGTCCGCAGGGCTCACGCCCGTATCGAAAATCCACCGTCCACCGCCAAGCATTGACCGGTGATGTATTGGGCTTCATCCGACGCCAAAAAGGCGGCCGCCTTGGCAATGTCCCAACCTGTGCCCATGCGACCGGTGGGGCACATCGCATGGCGCTTTTCCACCATCTCTTCGTGCGAGGCGTACTGACCCGCAATGGCTTTGTAAATGTGAGGTGTGTCCATCATGCCGGGCATGATGGCGTTGACCCGGATGCCCTTGCGCGCATATTCAAGTGCCATCGACGCGGTCAAATGGTTGACCGCCGCCTTGCTGGCGTAATAAGCCGGGTACGGGTAGCCGGTGTAACGGATCGCGGCCAACGATGAGATGTTGACAATCGCACCCTTGCCCTGCCGCACCATGACAGGCAACACCGCCTGGCAGGTGAGGAAGACGCTCTTGAGGTTCACATCCATCGCGTGGTCCCACTCCCCTTCATTGAGCGTTTCCATGGTGCCCATGGCAGGCAAGCCCACGTTGTTGTGCAGCACATCTATGCGCCCGAAATGCGCCACGATCTCATTCATGACCACATTCACTTCGTCGCGCTGGGTCACATCGCAACGCCAGGCCACTGCTGTGCCGCCTTCTGCGCGGATCAGGTCCACGGTGGCCTGCGCAGCGTCCAACTCGATGTCGATGGCCGCAATCATGGCGCCGTCACGCGCGTATTGCACCGCCGCCGCTTTGCCATTGCCCCAACCGGGACCCACAGAACCCGCACCGCAGACCACGGCCACACGGCCATCAAATCGCAAAGCCATGTCTTGAACTCCTAGGAAAAACGGCCAGAAAAGCTTTTTTTAACGCCCACCGATCACGGACGGCAACCACAAAGAAACCGCAGGCACAAAGGTGATCAACAACACGACGCAGATGGCTGCGGCCAGGAATGGCAACACTTCCCGATTGACCTCGTCCGAACGCGCCCCTGCAATCAGCGCACCAATGGACAAGCTGATGGCCACCGGCGGGGTGATCAGCCCAATGAGCAAATTGATGCCGACGATCATCGAAAAATGGTAAGGGTCAATGCCGAATTTGGCCGCCACCGGGTAAAGCACCGGGCACAGCAAGACCAAAGACGGGCCGTTTTCCATGAAGGTGCCCACCACCAACAACAGCACATTGACCAGCAACAAAAACAGGATGGGGCTGCCGATCGAGCCGAGCATCCATTCGGCAATGCGCTGCGGTGCTTGTTCGTACGCCAAGAACCAAGACACCACCTGGGCCCCACCCAAAATGACCATGATCACCGCGGTACCGCGTGCAGACCCCACCAGCGCCAGCCACAGCTTGCGCAAATTCAATTGGCGGTGAATGAAAAAACCCACCAACAACGCATACACCACCGCCACAGCGGAAGATTCAGTCACATTGAAAATGCCTGAACGGATGCCCACGATCAAAAAGACCGGCATCGCCAATGCCCAAAAGGCCAGCTTGAACTCACGCCAGATACCGGGCAAATTGACCACCTGCGCCGCCGGATAGCCGCGACGCCTGCTGATCACCACCGCCACGAGCATGATGGCACTGGCGTAAAGAATGCCTGGAATGACCGCTGCGACAAACAGTTTGAGCGGTGACAAATTGGTCAACACACTGATCATCAAAAACGTGATCGATGGCGGAATGATTGGCCCCACCACGTTGGCAGCAGCCGTCAGTGCGGCAGAAAATCCTCGTCCATAACCGGCCTTGATCATGGATGGAATCAGCACCTTGCCCAGCGCAGAGGTGTCGGCAATGGCCGAGCCCGAAATGCCCGACATCAAGGTGGCCGAAGCCACGTTGGTCATGGCCAAGCCACCCCGAAAGCGACCAAACACGGCATTGCAAAAACCCAGCAACCTGTCGGTCATGCCCCCCTGCGCCATGAGTTCGCCGGCCAGCAAAAACAAGGGGATGGCCAGCAGCAAAAAGCTGTCCAGCCCCTGATAAATCTGCTGAGGAACGATCATCAGATCAATGCCACCGACAAAAATCACCGCGATCGTTGCCGACAGCACCAACGCAAACGCGACGGGCACCGCCAAGAGCAACAGCACTGTCAAGGACAGCAACAGCACACCAAGGATCGTCATCTGAATCTCACTCCACGGGCATGATCGAATCGACGGCCGGCGTCTGACCGCCCAGTCGCGCCAGCGTCAGCACCAGCGCCAGCAGCACGGCACCAACGGCCATCGCTGAATAAGGGATCGTCATCGGGATTTCCAACGCTGTAGAGTCTTGGCCCGCGTTGAGCATCGCAAACCTCACGCCTGCCCAAGCCATCACACCGGCAGTTGCCATCACAGCCACATCACGCAAAGCGAGCAGCACCCAGCGCACGCGCAGCGGCACCGCATTGACCAGCGCACCTACCGCCACATGGCCACCTTCACGCAAACATGCGCCAGTGCCGAGCATGGCCATCCAAGCGACCAACATCCGGGCCACCTCCTCCGTCCAAGCGGGTGCCCGGCCAATCACGTAGCGCCCAAATACTTGGTAGAAAAGCGCCAGCGTGACCGCCATCAGCATCACGCCCAGGATCACATCGAGCGAGCGCTCTATGCGCATCGCCCAAGCGATCGCAGCATTGGGTGGCCGCAATTGAGCGGCCTCACCAACTGCTTGGATCACTTGACAGCCGCGAACTTGGCTGCCCAAGGCGCCAGGTCAGGGAACTCTTTGGCGATGCCACCGAGTCGGCTGCGAATGGACTCTCGGTCAATGTCGCTGAACTGCATGCCCGACTTGGACAGCTTGTCGCGCAAACTGCTCTCCAGCTTGGCCATCTTGTCGCTGGCCTCCAGCATCACCTTGTCGCCCTCTTCTTTGAGCAAGGTCTGCACATCGGCGGGCAAACGCTTGAAGCGCGCATCCGAGTAGATCCAGGTCATCGCGCCAATGATGTGGCGGGTGTCGATCGCGAATTTCTGAACTTCGTTGAACTTGAAGTTGTCGATGAACTCCAAGGGGTTCTCTTGGCCGTCAACCACGCCCTGTTGCAGTGAAGTGAACAGTTCGGCTGCACCCATCGGCACAGGGCTCGCACCGAGCAGATCCCAAGTCATCCGGTACATCTTGAGTGGCGGCACGCGCAGCTTCAGGCCCTTGATGTCGTTGACCGTCCTGACTGGCTTGTTGGAAGTCAGCCAACGCGCACCGCGGTAGCCCGCACCGATGATCCGGAATGAGCTCTTCTTGGCCACCTCTTCAATGAACTCGGCGCCCACTGGGCCGAAATACACCTTTTTGAAGTGATCCAGGTCGCGGATCAAGTAGGGATAAGCTTCCAAACCGGGCAAGGGGTTGTACCGGTCCAGCGTACCAATCGACTGCAACACGATGTCGTTGGTGCCGATTTTCAGGCCCTCAATCGAGGCAGGCCAATCGCCAGTCGAGCCACTGGCCGCGATCTGGATTTTCACCCTGCCGCCCGAGCGCGTTTCGACCGCTTTGGCGTAAGCCTCAGCGGTTTCAAACCAAATGTTGCCAGGGTTGTAAACGTGTGCCATTTTGAGGACGATGGGCGCCTGCGCCCATGCTGGCGCTGCTGGAAGGCTGGCCACCACGGCTGTCGCGCCAATGGCCTTGAGCAATGCACGTTTGTTCGACTTCAACATTTTGTAGGTCTCCTGAATGGGTTAATTATTTAGTAACAAATTTTGTGTTTTTGCCACTTTAATCAGTATGTCACCCGATACCCACATGCCAAAAAGGGAAAACCCTGTAGATAGTCCCCAACAAGACGCCCAGAGTTACTTGCGTGACACGCCCGCACCTCAAAACACAGCGGATTGAAGCGCAATGGCGATGGGCCAAGTTGACTCAAGTCAATGACATGAGCGCCTCAGTTTTGCACTTCGGCCTCCGGCCACAAACTCGGAAAGTAAAAGCGCAACGCGTGCTGCGGCACACCCAAACGCAGCTTGCCGTGGGGCGAATCGCTTTCCAACAAGCCCCTTTTGAGCAAAGCCGACACCTGCGCCGTGGCCAAGCGTTCGCCCAAACCCAGCATGGCTTTGAAGTCGGCCCGGTCCAGCTCGGCCTGCGACGCAAACAGGTAATGCAGTGCTCGCAAAGCCTCGGCGCGCACGCCTTGCTTGACCACGTTTTCTTCGTAGGCCAAACACGCCGCCATGCGGTCCTTCATGCCATCAAGCGACAGCAAGCCCGACATGAAGTCGACTTGGTCGATGCACACGCCCAGCACGTAATCGATCCAGCGAATCAAACCCGACTCGGTCAGATTGCCCCGGCCATCCAGATCGCCCGCCCGGGGTTCATCGGCTGCTGCCAAGTTGGCGTAATACGCCTCGTGCGTGCGGGCAAAGCCCCTCAAAGGAGACCACAAACCGTTGGTCAAGCCCATATGGCCCAACACCAAATGGCTGTGCAGCCGCACCACACGCCCGTTGCCGTCTGCAAAGGGGTGAATCCAGGCCAGCCGCTGGTGCGCCGCCGCCATGGCCACCAGCTGAAGTTCGCCGCGGCGCAGCCCCGAATACACAGCCGACCACCGCGCTAAAAATGTTGGCAAAGCCGCCGCAGCGGGCGCGGCATGCCGCCCTACACTCACCTCACGTTCACGCAAGGCACCGGGCTGCAAGGTTTGCGGGCCAGAGGGTGATTCAAGCTGGCGATCGGCTTCGGGTAAGCGGGCGAACAAATCCTGGTGGATGTCGCAGACGGTCTGCAGCGACCAGACTTGGGCACTGTCCCACGCAGGCCACAGCGCCTCTAATTGCGACTCGGTGGCCATGTGGGCCAGCGCCATGCGTTGGCGGCGGGCCTTGTCGGCGTCCTGGGCGTAATCGTTGCGCAGGGCTTGCTCGATCTCCAGCGGCAAGGTGTGCTGACCCTCGATCTTGTTGGAGTAATACGAGTTCATGGCCCGCAACGATGAACGCAGCCCCGGCAGCGCCCCGCTCGGGCACCAGCCCGACAAACGGTCTGCCTTGCGGATCAGGTCATGCGAACGCTCCAGCAGGGGGCCCATGCGGTGCTCAGCGGGCAGCAAGGGCTCCATCTGGGCAGGTTGGTCATAAAGCTGAAATTTTTGCGACTTTGACATAAGACGCAAGTCTATGTCATGTAAAGATATTTACCAAATCATGCGGAAAATTTTGCGACTTTGAATGCGACTTCGAATTCGACTTGAAATGCGCTTTTATTCAACCCTGCGCCCGCGCCTTCAAATACGGCCCCACCATGTGGCGGCTGGTGCGTTGCAGGCCCATCAGCAAAGCATGGTCGGGCTGCTGGCAGCCGTAGCGGGTTTTCAGGTCGTGCTGCATCTGCGCCAGCAAATGCGCGGCCATCTCGGCATCGGCCAGGGCCCGGTGCGCACGGCCTGACGCAGGCAAATGGTGCAGCGCGGCCAGCGTGCCCAGCTTGTGGTTGGGCGCTTGCGGGTACAGGCGGCGCGACAGCAGCACGGTGCACGCAAAAGGGTGCGATGCGTCCTGTCCGCAACGGGCCAGCTCGGCCTGCCAGAATTTTTTGTCAAAGGCCGCGTTGTGCGCCACCATCGGCCGCCCGCCCACAAAGCGCGCCGCCTCGCGCATCACCTGCTCGGCCGGGGCAGCGGCCTGCACCATCTCGTTGGTGATGCCCGTGAGCTGGGTGATGAAAGGGTTCACCCGCACCCCTGCGTTCATCAGGCTTTGGTAGCGGTCCACCACCTGCCCGCCCTCGAGCACGACGATGGCCACCTCGGTGGCGCGGTCTCCCATATTGGGCGAGATCCCCGTGGTTTCGAAGTCGATGATGGCGATGGGGGTCATGTTCGCGGCACAGTCAATTGAGTGATGCTTTGCATTTCTGGTCTATTGGAGAAGCACCCACGAACTTTATCCTTGAGATAAGCGGCCATGGCCCGTCCGTCAACGACCATGCCACTTTGAGCAAGATTTTTTTGCGCAAGCAACGCATGTTGAATGGGAGTTTTTCGGTCTGTTGTATTCATCTTGATGAAACTATAGCGAGCCTGCTTCACTCAACTCTGTCACAGCAGATCAGATGGGCACATGAAAGAACAATCTCCCGAAATGCGCATGCATAGTGCATTAACCCCAAAAATCCAACGTCTGATGTTTGAATTTCGGGGTTATTCTTTCCAAACAATGCAACACCGACACCCCGGCCCCCTCCTCTTTTGCGGCGACCCGCATGGCCAATGGCAGCACATCATCGATGCTGCATTGGAAAGCCATGCCCGTGCCGTGATCTTGCTGGGTGACTTGGAGCCGGCACGGCCGCTGCACATTGAGCTGGAAGCGATTTGGGAGCGCGTCTGGTTCATCCACGGCAACCACGACACCGACCACGCGGGCAACTTTGACAACGTGTGGCACCCCGAGGTAAGCGAGCGGCAGCTGCACGGCCGCGTCGTCACTCTGCCCTGCGGCACGCGCATCGCCGGGCTGGGCGGTGTGTTTCGCGGTGCGGTGTGGTACCCCAAAGACCAGCAAGCGCCCAAGTTTCGCAACCGCGAAGACCACGCCCGCGTCACCCCGCACCAAGACCGCTGGCAAGGCAGCGTGCACCTCAAGCACTGGTCCAGCATCTACCCCGACGAAGTGGAACAACTGGCCACGCTGCAGGCCGACATCCTCATCACCCACGAAGCGCCCGGCTACCACGAACACGGCTTCAAAGCGCTGGACACCCTGGCCCGCCGCATGGGCGTGCGCATGACGGTGCACGGCCACCAACACGACAACATCGACAGCAGCGCAAAATGGGACGCGCAAGGTTTTCAGAGCTTTGGGGTGGGGCTGAGGGGTGTGATGGCGGTGGATGGATTCGATGATTTTTTGGGCAGCGTCGAACGCAGCTCACACGGCCATACGCCAACGCATGAGCGAGACCCTTTCGAAGGCATGCCCGGTTCATTTGAGCTTTCTGTCCTTAAATCAGAAAATTGATATCAATGACCGAATTTTGATATCATTCTCGCCTTGCTTCAGGAGACCCAGCCATGTCGTCCATCACCATCCGCAATTTGCCCGAAGAAACCCACAGAGCTCTGCGACAGCGTGCCGCATTGGCGGGCCGCAGCACCGAGGCCGAAGTGCGCGCCATTCTGGAGCAAGCCGCACGCCCTCAAGGGCGCATCCAACTGGGATCGCTGCTGGCCGAAATTGGCCAACAAGCTGGCGGCTTTGACTTGAATATGGAGCGCGACAAAACACCCGCAAAACCCATGGTGTTTGAATGATCTTGCTCGACACCAACGTCATCTCGGAGCCACTGAAGCTGTCGGCGGACGCGGGCGTTTTGTCGTGGATCGATGCGCAATCCATCGACACCCTTTACCTGTCCGCCATCAGCCTGGCCGAATTGCGCTTTGGCATCGCTGCCCTGCCAGTGGGCAAACGCAAAGAGACCCTGCACCTGGGCCTAGAGCAACGCATCCTTCCTTTGTTTGCTGACCGAATCCTGCCGTTTGACGCCAGCGCATCGCAGGCCTATGCAGACATCCTTTCGACAGCCCGCGCCGAGGGCCGCGCCATATCGACCGCGGACGGCTACATCGCCGCCACCGCGAAGCGACATGGCTTCATGGTGGCCACGCGAGACGCCAGTCCCTTTGAGGCTGCGGGGCTGGTCGTGATCAATCCTTGGACAGTTAAACACTGAGCGCCCCCAAGCTGCGCTAACACGGCTTTAAAGCGCTGACTGCAATGCCCTGCAGGTGATCGCGCAAACCTTGCTTGTATTCAAAAGTCTTGAAACGCCCAGCGTCGATATCGGCGATACCCTCCTGGGCTGCTTTTCGCAAAGCCGCAAGTCGATAAGCGTCCTCGGCGCCTCGCTGCTCCACCATGCGCAGCCCCTCACGCAGAACTTCGCTGGCATTTTGATAGCGACCACTTTGGACCAGCTGCTCGACCAGCGCAGCTTGGTGATCAGTCAGCACGACATTTCGGGTGGGCATGGGAGGGCTCCTTCTTGAAACAGGAATGGCATGGTATGCCAATCAGGTCACACAGGTCGTGGTTGTAGCCATCCACCACCGAGCGCACTTTATAACCCACCGCACCCAGGCAAAGCCCTGGTACACAAAGTTGCACCCATTTCTTAAGCTGATTGCCTCACTCACATGGAGGCAACATGCACCCCGCAACCAACCCAAGCACCACGCCTGTTTATGGCGTTCGCCCCAGCAAGTCCGGCTTGTATCTGGGCTTGTTTCATGGCCGTGACACGTCCAACCAAGCCATGCACGGTTGGGGCTTCGATGGCCCGGCCATTGGGCCGCTCAGGTACTTTCACACCACATACGCCTGCTCGGTGAATGTGGAATTCGTCAGCCCCACAGATGCCCAACTGTTCACAGGCACCCACGACACGCTCATGGACTTGGCCATCAACGGCGACCTGCTGTGCTTTGACGGCAAGCTCTATGGTGACTGGACGGTGTATTGGGTCTCGCCAGAAGAATGCTTCAGGCCACCCGACACCTTCAGGCAAAACCTCAGAACGAACGATTTGCGCAAGCAAGCCAAACTCAAGGAACCCTTTAGCGGCGATTGCAGTCCATGAGCTCGCTCAGATAGCGTGAATACCAAGAGAGGTCAAATAACCAAAAATAGGGTCGTAAAAAGTCGGGGCTCTGGTGGGGTCCTCGGGATCGCCGGGCGGGATCACGATCACCATGCCTTGGCGAGCTCTGGTGAGCAAGACACGATAGGCGTTTTTTAAATACATCTGGCGATGTGCCAGGTGTATTTTTTGCCATTTGTTGCCCACAAACGAACGGTATTCCCAGTCGGCTTCGCCAAAGCGCAGGTCGGCATCCCAGACCACACAAGCCCAGTCGAGTTCTAGTCCTTGAACGTGAAACTCAGTGGCCACATCTTCCAAATAAAAAGACGACCGAACGTCATCGCGGTCGTCCAAAAACCAATGGATGGGGTCCATGGGGGACCGAACATCAATGGCGTGGGGGCGCAGGCGCACGGCTTGCGAAGAAACCACCATACCGAAACGCTCGCTGCCCCGGGCTTTGTCGCGCAGCCAGCGCTTGGCCTTGTCCAAATCGCGGGTCACCACGATCGGGTAGCGCGCCTGAACGTCTTGGAACATGGCTTGGGCCAAATCGGTACGACGGTCCAACAAGTGCTTCACGAAGGTAGACACATGCTCTGCGCGGAAGGAGCGCATGGACACCGACAAATGCAGATCGTCGTTGTGGTGAACGTTGTCCCGCGACTTCATCTGCATCAGCGCTTCGTTTGCACCGTACTCTGAGTCTTGAAGGTGCGGCGAGATGTGCACCGCCCAATCGGGGTAGTGCTCATGGATGGCCTTGAGCCACTCGCGAATGCCAGCCTCTCCCGTGTTGATCTCTTGGCCACCTCCCACCAAACAAACGACCACCGCCCAGTCGGGGTGACGGTCAAGGCAGGAAATCAAGAAGTCGGGCTCGGATCTATTGAAGTCTGGGTAGCCCTTTTTGCGCGCCATGAACTGGGTGGTTTGTTCCAGCGTCCAAGCGCGCTGCGCTTCGTCAAAAATCACCACGTGATCCACAGGTGGCCGCTCGTCCGACAAATACGCATCGCGGAAATGGTGGACGTTTTGAATGAAGGCTTCAACGGCTTTTCTGGCCTCACCCTTGCGCAACTTTTGGCCCACGGCTTTCTTTCGCGCCACTTCATCGCGCACCAAGGCTTCACGCAGGATAGCCACCAAAGGGCCATTGCCCGACAGGTACACGCTGTGCAAATCACTCTTGGCGTCCATGTGTTTGGTGGCGATGTCCAAGCCCACCAAGGTTTTTCCCGCGCCGGGAACACCCGTCACAAAACAGATGGCCTTTTGCTTCCGTTGCTTTGAATCTTGGATCAACTGCGCAATGGCAACCGAGGTTTGCGCCAAATTCTTTTCACCCGCATCGTTGCGTGAGAGTTCGGCCACCGAGTGGTTGCCGTAAAGCGCGGATGCGGCTTCGATGATGGTGGGAGTGGGGCGGTAACGCCCGTTGGCCCAAGCGGCAGCGTCCAGTTGGGCACCCGACGAAAAAGCCAACACATCTTCGATGGTGGTGGCCAAGAAGGCGGGGGATGTGTTGATGGGAAAAAGCACACCGTCGTTGTGGTGGCTGGTGACGATCTGACCGCTGATGCCTTCTGTTTGGGTGGCGATCAAGATGGGTGCGATTACACAGTGGTGGCTGGTCTCGTGGAAGTTTTTGAGATCGAGCGCGTAGTCCCAAACCTGATCTACCGCCGAACGGTTAAACAGCGATTCCCCCACCTTGAACTCGATGACAAAAATGGCGTGGTCGATCAAGGCCAGCACGTCGATGCGTTTGCCCAAACGCGGCACGATGAACTCAAAGAAAACGGTGCCGCGGCCAGTGAACGGTTTCAGTTCTTTCTGAAGAATTTGTATCTGTGAACGCCATGCATCGCGCTGGGTTGTCTCGATGGAAAAACCACTGTTCTCAGTCAAGACACCCAGCACCAAGTTGTGATCTGATGTCACAAATTGCTTGATGTGTGCCGAATAGAAGGAACGATTGGAATATTGCACGCGTTACCTAAAGTACGTATTTTTTAAATTGAGATGATCTTAAACGGATTGATGATGATTCAGGGATACCAGCTTGATGCTCAACCACCTGATGAAGCAACGCAATGCTCTCTGTCGGCCATGTGGTGCTGGCCCAGAAAAAGGCGCACATCCTGCTGGTTACGCTCAACAAACAAGGCCGGGCTGACGAGCACAAGTACATGGACCACTGGATCGATGACACGCACTTTCACTGGCAAAGCCAGAACGCCACCGACCCGACCAGCAAACGCGGCGACGACATCATCCGCCACGCCGCTTTAGGCATCGACATCCACCTCTTTGTGCGCGACAACCCGCTGGCTGTCGGCAAGGCCGCACCGTTCACGTACCACGGCCGGGTGCGCTACCAGTCGCACCAGGGCAGCAGGCCTATGAGCATTGTGTTTGGGCTTGATGCGGTGGTGGGGTAATTTGCAGGGCTAGATTTGTAACCGCTGCTCAATGCCCAGGGCGAACGCCTGTGGCTGGTAAAAACCCATATATTTCGTGTTTATGGTAAATTCTTTCTACAGAAACCAAGGAGAGTACCATGTTGACCCATGCCGTCACTGCCCCAGACAAATTCATGGTGCTGGGCAAAGCCACCATGCGCGCGGCCCAAGAGTTGCATCTGTCGAGTGCGGCTTTGGCCCGCGTGATCGGGTTCAGTGAGCCGACCATCAGCCGCATTGCCAATGGCAGCCGGGGCATCGACCCTGCGTCTAAAGAGGGACAACTGGCGCTGCTGTTGGTGCGTTTGTTCCGCTCTTTGGACCCTCTTGTGGGCGGCGATGCGCAAAAGCGCCAGGATTGGCTGCGCAGCCACAACAAAGCGCTGAACGGCATCCCGGCCACGCTGATTGAAACCCCCCAGGGTCTTGTGACTGCCCTGTCTTATTTGGATGGCATGCGGGGTGCGGCTTGATGTCATCGGCTTCATGGAACCCGGATTGGGTTCATGAGTTCAGTGCCGACTTGCACATGCCTGCGTTCCGAATGGTCGAGACGCAGTACGTTGCGGCCACCATGCGCTTGGTGGACTCCGCAGACGAGCAGCTGATGCTGGAAGAGATGCTGGAGGCGAGCAAGCCGCCGCTCCCACCGCAGGCAAGCGGTTTGCACTATCTATTGGCGGCGCCTTTTCGCTATGTGCCCCAAACAGGGTCGCGCTTTCGTGCTGTCAACTCACCGGGCATTTGGTACGGCGCAGATGACGCTTATTGCGCCTGCGCAGAAATCGCTTACTGGCGTCAGCGTTTTTTGCTAGACAGCGCAGGACTCATGAGACAAACGCTGGTCACAGACCTCTCGATGTACGAGGCCTCTGTGCAAGGGCGTGCTTTGGATTTGTTGTCACACCCATGGGTTTTGGCACAAGCGCTCTGGATGCATCCGAGTGACTACGCCGAAACACAAAAACTGGCCACTCTGGTCAGGGATTCGCTGTCTGGGGTGACATGGATTCGCTATGCGTCGGTGCGTGCCAGCGACCATGTGTGCGCGGCAGTTTTTGACCCGCGCAGTTTGACCATGGTGACGCCAGAGGGCCGTTATGAAACGTGGCATTGCCACACAACGGCCGACAAGGTGACGCTGTCGAATGGCCGCGTGAGGTTTGATTTCTAGGGCGTAGTTTCGGTTGATTCAGTCCAAGCGGTATTGCGCCGCCAACTTCAAAAAGCCCTGCACATCGGGGTCGAGTCCGGTTTCGGACTGCAAGATATCGCCCACGGCAGGCGCTGTTTGCGCGGCCAGTCGGGCATCTAAAAACAGCAATCGGGATCGGCGGGCCAACACGTCTTCCACGCTCAGTGCGTATTCGTAACGTGCCGCAAAGCGCACCATGGCTTCGCTCAGGCTCGGAGTCAGCCAGTGGTTGGCGCCGGGCAGTTGGGCCAGCCATGTTTGTTCGTTGCCATAGCTGTGCGCACCTTCGGCCTCGCCCAAAGACACCGCGGGGCCAGCCCCCGCCCCCGCATCCACCGCCCCTACCAGTGGCAGGTGCGCGGTTTGTGCCGGGCCGCGTGGCAGCAGGCGTGCGTGGTCCACACACTTTTGCAGCACGTCTTCGGCCATGGCGCGGTAGGTTGTCCATTTGCCGCCAGTCACCGTGACCAGGCCCGAACGGCTGACAACCACGGTGTGTTCGCGGCTCAGGGCTTTGGTGTTGTCGCCATCGCTTTGCGGCGGTTTGACCAAGGGACGCAAACCGACCCAAATGCTTTTGACATCTGGGCGCCCCGGTGCGCGCTTCAAATAGCGCGCAGACTCTTGCAAGATGAAGTCGATTTCGGCTTCAAAAGCGAGCGGCTCGCGCGCCAAATCGTCACGCGGTGTGTCGGTGGTGCCCAAGATCACTTGGCCCAACCAAGGCACGGCAAACAGCACGCGGCCATCGGCGGTTTTGGGCACCATCAGGGCCTCTGGGTTGGGCCAAAAACTTTTGTCCACCACCAGGTGCACGCCCTGACTGGGGGCCACCATGGCTTGCGTGCTGCCGTCTTGCTCGCGCAGCGCATCCACCCACACCCCCGTGGCATTGACCACGCAACGCGCCTGAATCTCGTGCGTTTGGCTGGTGAGGGTGTCGGTGCATTGCAAGCCAGTCACTTGGCCTTCGATGTAGAGCAGGCGTTCGGCCCGCATGCGGTTGAGCAGCAAGGCCCCTTGGCTCACTGCGCTGCGCGCCAGCGCCAGCGCCAGCTTGGCATCGTTGAACTGCCCGTCCCAATACTTCACGCCGCCACGCAATCCCGCAGCTTGCACCGTTGGCAAGCAAGCCAGCGTGTCTTGGCGCGACAAAAACTCGGTGTGCCCCAAACCGGATGCGCCTGCCAAGGCGTCGTACACCTTCAGGCCGATGCCGTAAAACGGCTTTTCCCACCACGTATAGGTGGGCATGACAAAGGGCAGCGCTTGGGCCAGGTGCGGGGCGTTGCGCAGCAAGGTGCTGCGCTCATGCAGGGCTTCGCGCACCAGATCAAGCTTGCCTTGGGCCAGATACCGCACGCCGCCGTGCACCAACTTGGTCGACCGCGACGAGGTGCCTTTGGCAAAGTCATCGGATTCCACCAAGACCACGCGGTAACCGCGCGAGGCCGCGTCCAAGGCCAAACCCAAGCCCGTGGCGCCACCGCCCACAACGGCCAGGTCATAGGTGGTGTGGGCCTGCAACTGCGCCACGAGGTCAGCTCGGCGGGTGGGCAGGGGTGGTGCAAGTGGGGGTGGAGTCTGCATGGATTAAAGTGTATTGATCCCACAGATTATGGTTCGATATGCCCATGACTTACCTTCTCGCCCTCGACCAAGGCACTTCCAGTTCGCGCAGCATCGTGTTCAACGCACAAGGCCAGATCATGGCCATGGCGCAGCAAGAGATCACGCAGATCTACCCCCAGCCCGGCTGGGTGGAGCACGACCCGATGCAGATTTGGCAAACCCAGCTGGCCACGGCCATTGAGGCACTGGCCAAGAGCGGCATCAGCGCAGCCCAAGTGTCGGCGCTGGGCATCACCAACCAACGCGAAACCACGGTGGTGTGGCACAAAGGCACGGGCCAGCCGATTCACAACGCGATCGTGTGGCAAGACCGTCGCACCGAGCCGGCTTGCGCAGCCCTGCGCGAACAAGGGCTGGCCGACACCATTCAGGCCAAAACCGGCTTGCTGGTGGACGCGTATTTTTCAGGCACCAAACTGCAATGGATTTTGGACAACGTGCCCAACGCACGCGCCCAAGCAGAGCGCGGCGAATTGCTCTTTGGCACGGTCGACAGCTGGCTGATGTGGCAGCTGAGCGGTGGCGCGGTGCACGCCACCGATGTGAGCAACGCCTCGCGCACGATGCTCTTCAACATCCACACCCACACCTGGGATACCGAGTTGCTGGCGGCCTTGCGCATCCCGCCCGCCATGATGCCCACGGTGCAAGCCTCTAGCGCGGTGTATGGCCAAGTGCGCCCGCAGCTGCTGGGCCACGCCATCACGATCGGCGGGGTGGCGGGCGACCAACAAAGCGCCTTGTTTGGCCAAGCGTGCTTTGGCGCGGGCATGGCCAAAAACACCTATGGCACCGGCTGCTTCATGCTCATGCACACGGGCCACACGGCCATGCATTCGCAAAATGGTTTGATCACCACCAGCGCGGCGCAAGTGGCGGTACAACCCAAGAGCGCGCCGCAGTTTGCTTTGGAGGGCAGCGTGTTTGTGGGCGGTGCCGTGGTGCAGTGGCTGCGCGATGGCCTGGGCGCCATTCGCCACAGCAGCGAGGTGCAAGCCTTGGCCGAAAGCGTGCCCGACTCGGGCGGCGTGATGGTGGTGCCCGCCTTCACGGGGCTGGGTGCACCGTATTGGAGACCGGATGCACGCGGCTCCATCACCGGCCTGACGCGTGGCAGCACTGTGGCGCACATTGCGCGTGCGGCACTGGAGAGCATCGCCTTTCAAAGCGCGGCTTTGCTGCAAGCCATGGGCCGCGATCTGGCGCAGGCGGGGGTGGCCCCGGTGCAAGAGCTGCGCGTAGACGGTGGCGCTTGCGTCAACAACCTGCTCATGCAGTTTCAGGCCGACTTGCTGGGCCTGGATGTGGTGCGCCCTGAAGTGACCGAGACCACCGCATTGGGCGCGGCGTATTTGGCGGGCTTATCGACCGGCGTGTATGCCAGCACAGACGAGTTGAGCGCGCAGTGGCGCGTGGAGCGGCGCTTCAGCCCGCAGCGCCTGCCCGACTTTGCGGCCGAACAAATGGCGCTGTGGGAACACGCGGTGCGCAAGACGGTGTTTTGAAACTCAAATATCGATGTTCCCTGCCCGCAGCGCGTTGCTCTCGATGAAGTGGCGGCGTGGCTCGACTTCGTCGCCCATGAGCATGCTTGCACTTCAAACCGGTTTGTTTGAAATCAGCGCTTGAGCTCCTTGGTTTTGCAGCATCCACGTGGCGGTGATGGGGCAACGGACAGCGATCAGATCATGAATTTTCTGAAAATCAGCCGCCAGGTTGCGTTGGAAAATTGGTTCATGGTGCGCAATCCTGTTGCGTAACTTCCTGATTTGTTCAAGCTCTGCATAGACCATGGCACGAATTTGTGCGGTGGTCTTATTGTCGTCTGCATGAGGCAGCACTTTGCGAAGGTGATATGCCCATAACCTGGCATCGAAGCGACTGGTGACCATGGTTTGCCAGAACACAAACTTCAAGTCAGCAATGACCTGACCTGTTGTGGTTTTGTTCATCCTGGTGGACAACAGGTCAGAGCGAGCGTTGTACCCGACCACTGGGTTCGGCAGGCTACGAACGAAGCCGGCGCTCCATGGCCATTGCGGTCCATGGGCAGCAGCAATCGCCTCAGAAATTGCATTGCGGATGCTAACTTCGCAAATGTGCAAAGGTGCCAGCAAAGCTGCAGATACTTGAGCATTCCATGCATATAAAGCCAGCGCACTTGACAGCGTTGGATCACCCGGAGTGGCTGCCTCATAGGTTTCGATCCTTGGCGTGGATAGAGTAGCCTTGATGGCTTGTGCAGCATCGTTATCAGGTTCGGCGATTGACTTCATGGCGTCTGGCAGCTTAGAATTGCTAAACTAGCCTTGGGACACGTTGGCGAAAGCTCCCCCCGAGGACAGATGAAGTCTGAAAAGCCCGCCTCGTGCGGGCTTTTTCTTTTGGATATGCCCACACTGGGGCCATTCAATAAACACATGGTCTCTAGCCTCCCTGACCTAACACTGAACCCGCCCGGCTCTGTGGCCGTTGCTGGCGTGACTTCAGCCGCTCACCGACTCAAATATCGATGTTCCCCGCACGCAGCGCGTTGCTCTCGATGAAGTGGCGGCGTGGCTCGACTTCGTCGCCCATGAGCATGGTGAACACGCGGTCGGCTTCGATGGCGTCGTCGATCTGCACGCGCAGCAGGCGGCGCACAGTGGGGTCCATGGTGGTTTCCCACAGTTGGGCGGGGTTCATCTCGCCCAAGCCTTTGTAGCGCTGGCGGCTGGTGGTGCGTTCGGCTTCGCTGATGAGCCAATGCATGGCCTGGCGGAAGTCGCCCACTTTTTCTTCTTTCTGGCGCTCGCCTTCACCGCGCTGGGCTTTAGCACCTTCGCTGAGCAAACCGCGGAAGGTCTCGGCCGCTTCGGCCAATGCGCCGTAGTCGGCACCGTGCACAAAGTCTTGCGTGATGATGCTGCTCTTGATGTTGCCGTGGTGGCGACGGCTGATGCGCAGAATCGGTTTGTCGGTGCGCACATCAAACTCGGCGCTCACTTCGGCGGGAATGCCGGTGGTGTTGAGTTCGCGCAGCTTGGCTTGCAGCGCTGGGGCGCAGGCGGCGGCTTGCTCCATGTTGTCGAGATTGAGCGACACGCCATCGGCCATGGCACGCAGGGCTTCGGCATCCATGAAGTTGGACAAGCGGGCAATGACGTGTTCAGCCACTTGGTGCTTGCGGGCCAGGGCTTCGAGCGTTTCGCCGGTGAGCACTTGGGGCGCAGCGCCGCCGGTGCTGATGCTGGCGTCTTTGAGCGCGATGCGCAGCAAGAAGCCGTCGAGCGCCGGGCCGTCTTTGAGGTACAGCTCTTCTTTGCCGGCCTTGACTTTGTAGAGCGGTGGCTGGGCAATGTAGATGTGGCCGCGCTCCACCAGATCGGGCATTTGGCGGTAGAAGAAGGTCAGCAGCAAGGTGCGGATGTGGGCGCCGTCCACGTCGGCGTCGGTCATGATGATGATGCGGTGGTAGCGCAGTTTGTCGACGTTGAAGTCGTCGGTGCCGCTCTTGCCGGATTCGGCACTGGCCTTGCCAATGCCGGTGCCCAAGGCGGTAATCAGCGTGACGATTTCGTTGCTGGTGAGCAGCTTTTCGTAGCGGGCTTTTTCGACGTTCAGGATCTTGCCGCGCAGGGGCAAGATGGCCTGGAATTTACGGTCGCGGCCTTGCTTGGCCGAGCCGCCGGCGGAGTCACCCTCGACGATGTAGATTTCGCACAGGGCCGGGTCTTTTTCTTGACAGTCGGCCAGTTTGCCGGGCAAGCCCATGCCGTCGAGCACGCCTTTGCGGCGTGTCATTTCGCGGGCTTTGCGGGCGGCTTCGCGGGCGCGGGCGGCTTCGACAATCTTGCCGCAGATGATCTTGGCGTCGTTGGGGCGCTCTTCCAAAAAGTCGGTCAAGGCCTTGGCCACGATGTCTTCCACCGGAGCGCGCACTTCACTCGACACCAGCTTGTCTTTGGTCTGGCTGGAGAATTTAGGCTCGGGCACTTTGACGCTCAACACGCAGCACAGGCCTTCGCGCATGTCGTCGCCGCTGACTTCGACTTTTTGCTTTTTGGCGATCTCGTTTTTCTCGATGTACTTCGCAATCACGCGGGTCATCGCGGCACGCAGGCCCGTGAGGTGGGTGCCACCGTCACGCTGCGGGATGTTGTTGGTGAAGCACAGCACGTTCTCGTTGTAGCCGTCGTTCCACTGCATGGCCACTTCAACACCGATGCTTGTGCCGGGGATGCCGCCATAGCTGTCGGCTGGGCGCTCGCCCATGGCGTGGAAGGCGTTGGGGTGCAGCACCTTTTTGTTGGCGTTGATGAAGTCGACAAAGCCTTTGACGCCACCGGCACCTGAGAAGTCGTCTTCTTTGCCGCTGCGTTCGTCTTTCAGGCGAATGCGAACGCCGTTGTTGAGGAAAGACAACTCGCGCAAACGCTTGGCCAAAATTTCGTAATGGAAATCGGTGTTCTGCGTGAAGATTTCGACATCGGGCAAGAAGTGCACTTCGGTGCCGCGCTTGTCGGTGGCACCGGTGACGCGCATGGGCGAGACTTCGATGCCATCCACAGTTTCGAGCAAACGGTTTTGCACAAAGCCTTTGGCAAAGTCAATCTGGTGCACTTTGCCTTCGCGACGCACGGTCAGGCGAAGCCATTTGCTCAATGCGTTCACGCACGAGACGCCCACGCCGTGCAAGCCACCCGAAACCTTGTAGCTGTTCTGGTTGAACTTGCCGCCCGCGTGGAGTTCGGTCAAAGCGATTTCGGAAGCACTGCGTTTGGGCTCGTGCTTGTCGTCCATCTTGACGCCGGTGGGGATGCCGCGGCCGTTGTCGGTCACGGAAATCGAGTTGTCACTGTGGATCGTGACGACGATGTCGTCGCAGTGGCCCGCCAGCGCTTCGTCGATCGAGTTGTCAACGACCTCAAACACGAGGTGGTGCAGGCCCGTGCCATCAGAGGTATCGCCGATGTACATGCCGGGGCGTTTACGCACCGCCTCCAGGCCTTCCAGGATCTGGATGGAGCCTTCGCCGTAGCCTTCGGATGCGCCCGCCTGGTTGGCGTCGATCTTGGGTTGCGCGGTGGTGAAAGCGTCTTCGCTGGGGTTGATTTCGTCGGTCATGTTCAATTTTCTCTGTCGCTTGAATGGCCGAAACCCGCGAG